>DYSK01000030.1 GCA_020718315.1 Draconibacterium orientale | reverse complement strand
TGTAGTACTAGCTCTAACATCGGCGGGATCAAAGGCATCTTTCAAATTCTGAAGAGCCTCGATATCGCCATAAGCCGACGCATTGTAAATTTGATACAAACCGTTGATTCCTTGATTGTCGGTTGCTGAGTATGCTAGTTCAAAGATGGAATTGACAGGTTGTTTTGTTATCCAAATGCCGGGATAAGCTGCCGCAGTGGCAATAGAAAATTTGGCAGAGTTGATTACAGTTTCGCAAGCAGTTTTAGCACCTGTCCAATCTTTAAAATAAATAGCAACTCTAGATTTAAGTGCATTTACAGCTTGCGTAGTTACAAAATCTTTTCTTGTATCTAAGGTAGTAGATAAAAGAGTTAAAGCTGTATTCAAGTCGGCGTTGATAAACCCATGTACTTCATCAACTGTATTTTTAGCCGGATAAAGGTTATCACCTTTGTATTCGAAAACATAAGGAATACCTGCATTATTTCCACCTGTAACATGTTGTTGTCCGTAAAGTTTTAGCAAATCGAAATGCGCTAAAGCTCTAAGTGCATAAGCTTGTCCAACAATATGTTTTTTCAGGGTTTCGTCACCTGTAACTTTTGTTAAGTCTTGACCAATCAAAATGTTTGCGGAAGCAATAACAGCATAGATTTGAGTCCAAGTGTCTCTTGCATATGTGTCAGTTGGTAACATTTCCATTTTTGTGACGGAAGGAAAACGCCCGGATACAGCAGTGGAAAATGCATTGTCTGAACGAATTTCGTTAATAATTACAAAATCTCTGCCATAATAGAAATAACTTGTCATTCTATTAAAGGCCCCATTAAGGATTCCCGATAAGTCGGTCACCTTTTCGATACTTGTTTCGACAGCTTTGGCCTGAGCAAGTGTTGGGTCAAGTGCTTCTTTATTGCATGACTGGATGCTTACAAGGAGCACAGCGGCTATAAATAAATATTTTATATTTTTCATTTTCTTAGAAATTTAAATTTAAACCAAATACAACTGATTTAACTGGAGGAGTGATAAGTTGTGTGTAACCATCAGCTCTTGTTTCCGGATCGTATTTTAATCTATCATCTTTGACCCAAGTAAATAAATTGGTGCCTCTAAGTGTTAGAGTAAGTCCGTCAAGTCCAGTTAATTTTAAATATTTTTGAGGTACTTTATATCCAAGAACTAAATCTTTTAGTCTTACATAGTCTCCATCATACAAGAAACGTGATGATGTGGCAGAAGCGTTATCTCCCGTAGAGTTCCAAACAACTTTAGGAACGTCGGTAATATCGCCCGGTTGTTGCCATCTGTCTAAAAGTTGAGTTACACCGTTGTATGTTGAAATGGAGTTCCATCCAGAGTTTTGTGTATAATTAACCCAACTTTCATAAATTTTATTTCCGCCGGCAAAATAAACACTTGCATCGATAAAAATTCCTTTGTAATCAAGATGTGTTGACAGACCACCAGTATAGGTAGGAATTGGGCTTCCGCCTTGCAAAGCTTTTTGAGCCAAAGTGTAAGTGCTTGTTACATCACCATCCACTCCATTGATATACCATTGTGGCATTCCGGTAGCAGGATCAACACCAGCCCATTTTTGCATATTCCAAGCTCTGATAGGTTCGCCCACTTTTACAATATTGGTTGTTGTTTCAATATTTATTGGATTTCCTGTTCCGTCTAAAGCCAATTCGGTCACTTCATTATTTAAGGTTGCAAAGTTACCTGAAACAGACCAATTGAAGTCTTTGGAATAGAAAATGTCGTAATTCAGTTCAACTTCAATTCCTTTGTTAACAACAGAACCAATGTTTTGAACAAGACTAGTGTGACCGGTAGTTAAAGAAAGAGGAACACTCTGCAACAAATCGTAAGTGTTTTTGTTAAAATAAGCAACGGCTCCGCTTAATTTATTGAAAACTTTAAAATCTATACCTAAGTCGTAGTTTTTGTTTTTCTCCCAAGTTAAATTTGAATTACCAAATTGACTTGGGTAGATAGCTCCATTAGCTGCATAATCTGCATCATAAGCCAATAAAGCCTGGTAAGAGTTGATATCGATAGCGTTGCTACCGGAAAGCCCGTAAGAACCTCTTACTCTTAATTCATTTATCTGATTGATATCGCTGATAAAACTTTCTTTGTGTAGATTCCAAGCAGCTCCAACAGACCAGAAATTACCATATCTTAAATCGGGAGCGAATCGAGAAGAACCCTCTCTTCTAAAGGTAAAATCGGCAATATATTTTCCGTCATAGTTATAGTTCACCATTCCTAAGTAAGAAATATTTGTCCAGTCACTAAACGATGATGTTGCAGCCTGATTGGTGGGTGCATTCGCTATGTTCGTTAATCCTAAGGCTGGGAAATTAGTGCCATAACCATACAAATAATTGTATTTGTTCTTTTGGTATTCCATCAGCGCTTTTAAAGCAAAATTATGCTTATCGGCATAGGTTAGGCTATAGTCCAGAGAGTTTTGAAAAACTTGGTTGAAGTTTCTAATAATAGAATTGGAAGCAGAACCGTTAACTGATTTACCATCACCATTTTCAGGACGTAAATATTGTTTGTAATTGGCGAGATTATAATCTAAGCTAACAAGCGTTTTGAATTTTAGATTTTTGATAATCTCCCATTCTAAATTGGAGTTAACAATTGCTCTGGTTAAGTCGTTTGCAGCAATATTATTCTCCATGGTGAATAAAGTATTATGAAGAGAAGTCATTGTATAAGTTAAATTATACGTACCATCTGCATTGTATGGGTTTAGCCATGGAGTCATGAAATATCTAGTAAGATTGGGGCTACCAAAATAGCCGGATCCTTCTAAGAATCCATTTTGAAATGTATTCGAGACGTTCAAATTTGTCGAGAATTTTACATTATCAGTTAATTTCTTATTATAATTTAGAGCTCCAGTAATTCTCTCAAAATCACTAAAATTAACAGTAGCTTCAGTTTTATTGTAGCTAAGGGATGCATAGAAATAAGAATCATCAGTACCACCTGTAGCAGAAATATTCATATTCTTAACAATGGCATTTTTGTTTTGCACCAATTCTGGCCAGTTGTATTCTGTACCATCCCATGTTAATAATTTACCTCTGTCGTTTGCAGGATTTGCTTGCAACCAAGCAAATGCGCCTGCTTCGGTAAATCCATTGGCAGCTCCTAAAGTATTGTAAAGAGCTTCTAAATAAAGTTCTTGTTTTTGAATTCCAGTGAGTGGTACGTTTCCAACAACAGCGTCGTTTTGAAAACCGTAACTAGAAGAAACATTGAATGTAGTTTTTCCTGCTTTTCCTGATTTGGTTGTAATAACGATTACTCCGTTTGATCCTCTGGCTCCAAAAGCAGATGTTGCAGAAGCATCTTTTAATACTGTAATGCTTTCAATGTCATTGCTGTTCAATGATGCTAGCGTACTAAGTGAACTTCTTGCGGTAGATCCTGATAGGTTACTGTTGATTACAGGTACTCCGTCAATTACAAAAAGAGGCTCGTTGCCTGCTGTAATAGAACCAACTCCTCTAATTCGGATGTCTTGCATAGAACCTGGTGTACCTGAAGTGGAATTAACTGTTAATCCGGCAACTTTCCCTTGAAGAGCTTGGTCAACACTTACCACCGGTACACTACTGATGCTTTCCCCTTTTACTTGCACTGTAGAGCCCGTAATTTCATTTTTTCCACGCGTAACATAACCCATGACTACATATTCCTGCAGCGCCTGTGCAGTACTAGTTAAGGTTACATTGATAGTAGTTTGTCCTGTAAAAGCAATTGTTTGCTTTTCCATTCCAATAAAAGAAAAAACGATTGATTTGGAACCAGCAGGCACGGAAAGGGTATAATTTCCATTCATGTCTGTTGTTGTACCTAAACTGGTGCCTTCAATCACTACAGATACACCCGGAAGTGAACCTCCATCGTCTGCACTTTTAACCGTTCCTGTGACGGTAGTTTGTGCAAAAACACTTTGAAAGCCAAAAATGCCAAACAAAGCGAGCATTAGAATAAATTTCCTCATAATTAATTGAATATTGGTTAATAATTAAAAAATCCCCGGTTTTCAAATCTACCGACCAAAACAAAGCCGTGCTCATTGATAAAAAATATCGTTTTCGCTGTTTTAGGTTTATTTTTAGTGGTCAAATATATAAATTTATTTGAATTCTTAACATATATTAACAATCAAAATGAAGATTATCCAGAGCAAACTATATGCATGCATGTTAAATTTCAGGAAATAGAGTATGAAAGCAGCCTGAAGACAGTTTCTAACATATTGAATATTAGTTACAATATTTTTGTTAATTGGGAGGAATCTTGGAAGAAAAATTTGTGAATAAATGAAGACGAAAAATTGTCGAGATCAAAAACAAATTAAGTTTAACTTATCTTTTTGAATTTCGCAGCTACCCAGTCGGTTTTTTCTTTGAAAGAGATGAATTGTAATCCAAATAATTCGGCTTTTACTTGAATATCGATTAAGTCATGCTGATAAAAACCACTCATAAAAAGAAATCCGTTTTTGTTCAAGCTCTGGGTATAGTATTCCATATCGGCCAAAAGAATATTTTTGTTGATATTGGCAAAGATGATTTCGAAAGTTTTGTTTTTAATTATAACTGCATCGCCCAAAAAAACCTGAATTTCGTTTGCATTGTTTTTGGCTATATTGTCGATGGAGTTTTTATAAGCCCATTCGTCGTTGTCGATGGCACAAACCGGCGAAGCGCCTTTTTTGTGTGCCAGAATTGCCAAAACGGCTGTTCCACAGCCCATATCAAGAAATGATTTCCCGCTTACTTCTTCTTCCAAAAGATAGGAAATCATATTCGCAGTTGTTTCGTGGTGTGCTGTCCCGAACGACATTTGAGGCTCAATCATAATTTCATATTCCATCTCCGGCATGGAAGGATGAAATGGCGCGTGTATATAACAGCGATTGTCGATGGTTACGGAATCGTAATTGCTTTCCCAAAGTGCATTCCAATTTTGAGCAGGAATTGTTTTCGCCGAATAGTTGATTTTTACCGATTTTTTGTTTAAGCTGTTCAATTTCGAAAGCACTTTTTCATTATAAAGCGATTCTTGTATATAAGCCAAAAGCGCCGTTTCGGTTTCTTCAAAGCTTTCAAAACCTATTTCGGCCAATTCGGAAATGAGAATATCCTGAAAAGGAGTTTGAGGTTCGACAGTAAAATTAATTTCGATGTAATTCATACTCTAAACTCTTTTATTGAAAATGATAATTATTTCTTTTATTAAGTATTTTCGGTGAAAGCCAAAGAGCAAATAGACAAAACAATACAGATTATAAAAATGAGCCAACATTTTGAATTGGCTCCCTATTTTACGAATGGTTTATCACGTCCAATCTAAATGATTAGTGAAAAAAGATCAGAAACTTTGAATAATTTTCAAAAAATCGTCGGCTTGTAAACTTGCTCCACCAATCAATCCCCCATCAACATCTTTCAGGGCAAATAATTCTTTGGCGTTTTTCGCATTACAACTTCCGCCATATAAAATGGTGGTGTCATCGGCAATTTCTTGGTCGTATTTTTTGGCTATTAGACTTCTTATAAAAGCATGCATTTCTTGTGCTTGTGCAGGTGTAGCGGTTTTTCCGGTTCCAATAGCCCAAACAGGTTCGTAGGCAATAATCACATTGTCGAGCTCATCGGCACTTAAATGAAACAATCCTTCAAAAAGCTGTTGTCCTACCACTTCAAAATGTTTTCCGGCTTCGCGTTCTTCTAAAACTTCACCACAGCAAAATATGGGGCTAATTTCGTTGTCGAGCAATTGATTTACTTTTCCGGCCAGCATTTCGGAATTTTCATTGAAATATTTTCTTCTTTCGGAATGTCCTACAATGCAATATTCAATGTCCATTGATTTGAGCATAGCAGCAGAAATTTCGCCGGTATAAGCTCCAGATTCGTGATTCGAACAATTTTGAGCTCCGACCGAAAAATTGTTTTCGAGAGCAACATCTGTGAACATTTCGGCATATAACACAGGTGGACAGAGAATTACTTCTGTATTTGCTAATTCTAATTTTTGTAGCGGATCGGCAATAGCAAACAATAAATCGTCTGCTTCTTCAAAAGTTCTGTTCATTTTCCAATTTCCGGCAACTATATTTCTTCTCATGGTGTATATTTTTAGAATTGAATTTTTCTGCAAAAATACATCGAATTATTTGAAATAGCCATAGTCTTAAACGAATGCTTATTCCAGCCGAACACGCGGATCGATGATATGATAGGAAATATCTACCAAAATATTCACCAAAACCAATAAGCAAGCAATAAATAGAACGCTTCCCATCAGAACGGGAAAGTCGTATTTTTCGATGGCATTTACAATTACCAATCCCATTCCTTTCCAATCGAACACATATTCAACAAAAACAGCTCCGGCAAGCAAAGAAGCAAACCAGCCCGAAATTGTTGTGATAATCGGATTTAAAGCGTTTTTCAGTGCGTGTCGCCTTATGATTTGAAGGCTACTTAAGCCTTTGGCTCGCGCTGTGCGGATAAAATCGGCGGCTAAAGTTTCTTCCAACGAACTCTTGGTGAGTTCCATAATGATGGCCAACGGCCTTATTCCCAATGTAAAAGCCGGCAAGATTATGTTTTTAAGAGCGAGCTGCTTGCCTTCTCCAAAATCATCAATTTCGTAAAGACTTCCATAAAGATTGAATCCGGTGTATTTTCCTAAAATAAAGGCAAATAGCCAAGATACTATCATGGCAGCAAAAAACGATGGTAGCGAAAGTCCAAGCGTAGAAATACCGAAAAGGATTTTATCGAGCCAAGGTTTTGAAATGAGGACGTTCACGATGCCAAGCATCATTCCAACAATCAATGCAAAACTCATCGAAACAGCGGCTAAAAGCAGTGTTTTTGGAAATGCTTCGGCAATAATTGCCGACACTTCTTTTTTGCTTTGATAAGAATTGCGCAAGTAAGGTGTTTTTAGCAAAACTTGCCAGCCAAAAATCTTTGGGCTGAGAGCTATTTTTTTTCCATATTTTTCTTGTTCGAAATAAAACGATTGGTTTGCCTTATTGAACTGAAAAAGCGAAAGGGGCGAAGCGTCGTTTAAAAATAATAAATACTGTGTAAAAATTGGTTTATCTCTTCCCAATTCCTTGTTGATGGCTTCTACGGATGAAATATCGGCGCGTTGTCCGAGCATCATACGCGCCGGATTGCCCGGAAGAATGGTGAAAAGCGAAAAAACTAAACTGGCTACTCCGAATAGAACCAGCATTCCGTAGCCAAATCTTTTGATGAGATAGCGCCACCACATCTCAATCCAAAATTTGATCGGCCGATTGCGGAAAATCGGCATACGCCCATTTTTTTAGTACGATACCGTTTTCCAAAAGAATCAATCCCGGATTGCTTCTTACAATCGTTTTCAGCGCTGTATCATCGGCCAAAAAGTAAGGCATATTGAGTTGATATCGTTGCTCAAATTCAGTCAACGTATTTCCCACCGAAGCGGTAATCAGAAAGACCGAAATCGATTCTTGCTCCGCCAAATGAACCAGTTTTTTTATTTTTCCGGCTTTTTTTTCATCAATTTCGTCTAATGAGTGGGAAACCAAGAGCAAACACTTGTCCGAATATCCGAGTATTTCGTTGCTTACATTTTTCCCTTCCAAATCGAAAATAAGCAAGTCGTTCGTTGGAGGATTTGGATCGACTTCGTGTGTGCTCACATATTTCCATTCTTTCATCCAAGTTGTGTCTTGGTAAGGGAAATTAGGCGAAAGAAATTCTTGCGTTTCTTCTGATTGTATATTCTTATATGTGAGGTAGATTTCAGTTGGTTTTTTGTTTGGGTTGTAGATTTGGTTTCCAATTTTCCAGGAGCCAAAATCGATGAGGGGTAAATGATTTATATTGTAAAATAAGAAACCAAGAAAAACAAGATAGATTGCCGAACTCCAAAGAAACTGCCTTAGGATAGTCGTTTTTTTCGGATTTCTAACAAACAGAAAAACAACCAAAACATCGAGGAAAATATTCTTGTAAAAAGTTTGCCAGTTTGTTAAGATCAAGGCATCGCCAAAACAGCCACAATCGGATACCGGATTGTAAAGTGCATCGTAGAAGGTTACTAGCGTAAAGAACCCCATTAAAAGTGCAAGAATTATCCGAGTGAATTTTGGCATTAAGTTCAGTAATAACAAAGATCCTAAGCTTAACTCCAGGGCAATTAGTGCAAAAGCCAATCCTAAACTGAATGGCAATGCCCAGTCCATATTGTAGGCCAATAAATAATCCTCAATTTTGTAGTGAGTTCCTAGTGGGTCAACTCCTTTTACGAATCCCGAAAAAAGAAAAAGTGCAGCCAACAAGAAGCGATTTATATTGAATATAGTTTTCATCTATTTCTGTATTCCGTTTAGCAAATTTTCTTTTTGGGTTGATTTAATTTGATTTGATAAATCGCTTCTGAGCCAATAAATTTCCGTTCGTTGTTTCAATCCGAATCAAATAAAGACCGGCCGATAAATGCCCGACATTTAAGCTTTCTTCGGTGTTTGCAATTGTTTTTTTCGAAATAAATTTTCCGTTTATGGAATAAACCGAGAGATTTTGGTTTATATATTCGCTGTTTAACCGAATAAAAATTTCTTGTTTGGCCGGAAGTGGATAGATTTCGATATCCTTTTGATTGGAATCAAGTTCGCTGGTTTCGGCCGATGCGAGCCGCGCATAAACGCGTACACACAAATCTCGTTCTTTCCCAACAATATCATTGCCTACTGCATCCCACGAACTTCCATCACTACTAATCCATCCTACGCCGCTGCGAATATTTGGCGAGGCATAATTTTCGATAGTTTTTTCGAAAGGAATAGGGTAAATGTAGCTGTTGGTTTGGTAATACACTTTTACATAAAAACTCTTTCCGGCGATTAAACTTACTGGTGAAATCAAATCGATACGGTGGTATCCTGAATTGGTAAGATTTGTAAATTCTGTCGATCCCAATTCACCGCTTAAGATATCGCCCGATTTATTTTCATAGATAACTGCTTTCACAACAGAGCCGGAGGCGGTGGTAAAGGTTCCAACGGAAGTAAGTGTCTGGGCTTCGGTGGTGGTAAATTTTACCAAAGAATACGCATACGTATTTCCATAGCCCAAACTGCTCAGCCAGCCAAGATCGTCGTAAAGATGTACTATGTTTCCATTGTCGTTCGGTTCAACGCCATAAAAAGAACTGACCGAGTTATTTATTTTTGTGTCTTGGTAACTCACGTAAAAATAGCCTTGTTCGCCCCAACTTGTTCCCCAGCTGTTTTTTACAATCCAGGCTCCCGGGCTTGCACTTGCGTATTTAGTATCGTCCCAGCCAACTAATAAAACGGCGTGATTGGGGCTTTCCGTTCCACTGTAATAATAGGTTTTGTTGGCAGAAGTATAGCTTCCGCTCACAAAATACATATTTGTATAAAGGGCTCCATGATCCAAGATGGCCTGTTTAATAATATTTTGATCTGCAGGAAGATAATCGACTTCGAAAACGGTAAACAATGGTGCTGTATCTATGTTGCAATCTTCAATAAAATTGGTATTGTATGGAATTGTGACTTCCAACAAAGGTCCCCAACCACGTGTAAGATATGCAGTTGATTTGTGCGAATTGCCTCCTGAGCAAGCTCCATCTTCTCCAAAAACAAATCCATGACAGGTACGAATGCTTTGTTCGGAAAAATCGAATTCTCCAAAATCCTGTTTTATCATTGTCGATTCCAGCGCGCCAACGGTGGCGAATGTCCAACAGGCACCACAACTTCCTTGGTCTTTGGCCGAAGTTACCCAGCCTTTTGTTCGCAAATCATAAACGGCATCGAAGCTGTACGATTTTTTCATCGACTCATTTAGAAGCCAAGTATAATTTGGTAATACAGGAGAAGGAATCTGGTCGGAACTAATTTCCGCTTTTAAATTGTTTTTGTGCCATTTTAGAAAATCGGGATTGAGCGGGGCTTCATGCTCTTGGATTTGAGCCAAACTAAAAAACGGCAATGCGATCAAAATAGCGAATAAGAATGGAATTTTCGAATGTTTCATAGAATCAGGAATTTTTTGTTTCAGAAATTTTAATCAAGGCAAACAAAGCATAATTGATCATGTCTTTATAATTAGCATCTAAGCCTTCAGAAACCATTGTTTTTCCTTCGTTGTCTTCAATTTCTTTTACACGTAAAATTTTCATCAAAATAATATCGTCGAGAGAACTGATGCGCATATTTCGCCAGGCTTCGTCATAATCGTGGTTTTTGTTTTCCATTAACGCTTTAGAAGTGTAAATATGGTAGTTATAGAGTTCTTCTATTTCCGAAAATGAGTGCTCTTTGACATGGGTCGAAAGTCCTTTCTCCAGTTGTATTAAAGCCATGATGGCGTAATTTACTATTCCAATAAATTCATCTTCAATTCCTTCGTCTATTTTGGATATTCCTTTTATTTGCAGGCTCCTAATCCTATTTGCTTTAATGTATATTTGATCGGTTAAAGAACTAGGCCTTAAAATGCGCCATGCCATTCCGTAGTCATTCATTTTGGCTAAAAATACCTGTCTGCATTTAAAAATAGCTTCTTCAAACTGTTGTTTGGTTTTTGTCATAAACAATTATTTTACTTTTGCTTAAAAATTTAACTCAAATGTCGGGTAAAAATACAGTTTTTTCTGAGAAACTAATCTACGATTGCCGTGGAAAAAGATTAGATTTGAATGAAGCGAAAATAATGGGAATTCTTAATCTAACAACCGATTCGTTTTATGATGGTGGCTTGTATGTGAAAGACCATTTATATTTGAAACGGGTGGAAGAAATGGCCAATCAAGGTGCTGATATCATTGATGTTGGTGCTGCTTCCACAAAACCCGGAAGTCTTTTTATTCACGCTAATGAGGAATGGAAAATTTTGGAATCGGCTTTAAAAGTACTTCAAAAAGAACATCCACAGCTTATTTTTTCGGTAGATACTTATCATTCGGAGACGGCCAAAAGGGCTGCCGATGTGGGCGTTGAAATGATTAATGATATTTCGGGAGGAAATTTTGATAAGCAGATGTTTGATGTGATTGCCGAAAATAATTTAGCTTACGTTTTAATGCATATATACGGTATTCCAGAAACAATGCAGCAAAATACTTTTGAAGGGGATATTTTGGAAGAAGTGGATTCTTTTTTCGAAAAGCAACGAAATTTGTTGCAAAAAAAAGGAATCAAAACACTTATTCTCGATCCGGGCTTTGGATTTGGAAAAACACTGGATCAGAATTATTCTTTGCTTAAAAACTTGTCTAAATTTTCGCACTTCGATTTGCCTCTTTTGGTAGGAGTTTCACGTAAATCGATGATTTTTCGCTATCTGCAAACAAATCCGCAACAAGCAGCAAATGGCACAACAGTTTTAAATACATTTGCATTGCAAAATGGAGCTAAACTTTTACGCGTTCACGATGTGTTGGAAGCAAAAGAAACCATTCGCTTATTTGTAAAATACAATCAGGCTTAAATATGCTGAATTTTATCCAAATCGGAATACTTGATCTGTTAGACATCTTGTTGGTGGCTTTGTTAATTTACGAAGTTTATAGACTCATCAAGGGATCTGTTGCGATTAATTTATTTATAGGGATTACGATTATTTATATAATTTGGAAGCTGGTGGTAGTTTTACGCATGGAGCTTTTGAGTGAGATTTTGGGGGCGTTTATCGGAATTGGATTTATAGCCTTGTTAATCGTTTTTCAGCCCGAAATCCGACAGTTTTTGTTGTTTTTTGGTTCGCCGGCTTTTTTGGAATCAACGCCTAAACGTTTGCGGTTTTTGTTTGGGAAAATAAACCGCATTGAAAGCGCTTTGGATGTAGATAAAATTATTATGGCAGTTAGGCATTTGTCGGATACAAAAACAGGCGCTTTGCTTGTATTTGCAAAAAAACACGACCTACGGCAAGTCATTGATACCGGTGATAAATTTACTTCCGATATTTCGGCCGATTTGATAGAGAATATTTTTTTTAAGAATAGTCCGCTTCACGATGGCGCCCTGATTGTACGCGAAAATAAAATTGTAGCTGCGAGATGTATTTTGCCCTTAACAAAAAATAAGCGCATCGATGCACAATTGGGTTTACGTCATAGAGCAGCCGTTGGAATTACAGAGCAAACTGATGCTTTGGCAATTGTTGTGTCGGAAGAAACCGGCGAAATATCCTTTTCAAAAAAAGGAAACATGATCAATCAAGTAGCTGCACACAAGCTCAGATCCATTTTGGAAGAGGAGTTTATTTCCTGATAAAATTAGCCAATTCGGCTGATCTGTTCCAACTTTGGTTTGTCTACAATCCGAATTAATCCGTTCTTTATTTCAATGATCTGATCGTCACGAAAAGTTTTCAATATCCGAACAACGCTCATCGAACTCATATTGGTCAGTTCGGCAAAATCGCGGCGTGTAAAGGCTACATCAAAATCGTCCGAATCAAAAACAAATTCAGCCAGAACGAGAATGGCATGTGCAATACGACCATGCAATTGTTTAAAATTGTTTTTGATATTAAAATCAATGATGTTATTCGATTGAAAATTAATCGATTTAATTACATCCACTGCAAAATCAACATTATTGTTTAAGAGTTTCTCGAACAGCCGAATGTCGATGGAGCACAGTTCGCAATCGGTCAATGCCGACACAGAATATTGAACAATGCTCGCATTAAATATATCGGCTAAACCAATGAGTTGCCCCGGTTTTTTAAAATCAATAATGCTCCGATTTTCGGCATGGTCAAACTCTTTGTAAACCTTTGCAATACCTGTTTTTACAAGTAGAATGCTAGAAACAAATGTGCCTTGCTTTCGAATAATTTCTCCTTTTTTATAATGGATACTCAATTTTGACACAGCCACTTCGCTCAGTTCTTTCGGTGATAAACGGTTGAAGCATTCCGCTTTGTTGGAACAGTTGAGACATTGGAGTAGTATTTCCGGTTTTTCCATTCTGGATTTTTTTTGCATAGCAAATTTAATAAAAAGCGAACGCTCGAGAAATAAAAACTGACATAAATCATAAATATAATATACCGTGAATTAAATTTAATGAACAACTGTTTGGTTTTGAATTTTCAAATGAATATTGTTTAATCACTATTTTATTATTTAAAACAAGTTTCATTTGCCCTTTCATTTATTTGAAGCCTTGCACATTCAAGATAGCTTTGTTGCATTCAAATTAAAAGAATTATTTAAAACTAATTTCACAATTTTATGAAGTGGAAAAATTATTTAATCATGTTTATCATGCTCTTTGTTTTCTGGCTGTTATTGAATAATTCGCTCGAAAAAGAGATTGTGTTGCTGGGCTTCGGAATTAGTTTGGTTCTCCCATTTTTGCTTTGTGGCAAATGTGAGGTTTTTACCAATTTAAGCTTATCTCCTAAAGCAATTTTGTATTCGTTTTTGTTTCTTTTTACTTTTTTAATTGCCTTGGTCAAAGCAAATTTTGATGTAGCACGCCGTGTACTTTCTCCTAGTTTGCCAATTAATCCCGGAATTGTGGAAGTAAAAACAAAGCTTAAATCAAAAATCGGTCGGGTAATTTTGGCCGATTCAATTACCCTTACTCCGGGAACATTCACGTTGGAGATTATAGATGATTCTATTTTTGTCCATTGGATTGACGTTCAATCAACAGATATCCAAGAAAACACCAAGCTTATTGTATCACAATTCGAAAAATATTTGGAGGTAATGTATGGTTAACATATTAATAATTATCGCAATATCAATAACCTTATTGAGTATTGCAGTTTCGATGCTTAGGTTTATCCTTGGCCCAAGTCCTGTCGATCGTGTCATTGCATTTGATGTAATGTCTGTTTCAAGCATCGCTTTAATCGCTTTTATTTCGGTTGTATCAAAAAGGGTAATATACATGGATGTGGCATTGGTATATGGGATTTTGGGTTTTCTGGGAGTAATAGTGGTTGCTCGCTATCTGGAAAAAGGAATGTAAAACAGAGGAAGAAGATATAATTCTTTTAATAAAAATTAAAATATGGATACTAATATATTGGAAATTATAGGTGGCTCAATAGCTATAGCTGGGTCAATATTTCTTTTGCTAGGCTCAATTGGATTATATCGTATGCCCGATGCGTATAACCGCATACAAGCCGGAACCAAAGCAAGTACTTTGGGAACAATCTTATCGCTTCTGGGTTTGTTTTTTATTTTCCCCTCATGGTTTGGAAAATTCATGGTTTTAATCCTTTTTGTATTAATTACAAACCCTGTTTCTTCCCATGTTTTGGCTCGAGCAGCTTACCATATCATGGTACCGCTTACCAAACTTACTCAAGTAGATAAATGGAAAGAGCGTAGAGAAATAGATGAGTCAAGAAAGGCACATCTTCGTAAAGTAAAAATTCAAAAAGAAGGAGAATAAGGATGTTTGTAGTAATTGCTATAATTATAGGAGTGGCTAGTTTGATTGGTGGTTATATTGCCATTCATCACGAAGATTTATCGGTTGCGATTATTGCTTCCGGACTGGTTAGTTTATTTGCTTCCATTCTATTTTTATTATTGGCAGCACCCGATGTTGCCATGACAGAAGCTGCCATTGGAAGTGGATTAACGACTTTGATATTTTTTTATGTGTTAAACAAAATCAGACAACGAAATGATTAAAAAATTGATAATTATCGGAATAATGGCTGGCGTTGTACTTATCTTCTTCGATTTGTTTAATGCATTTACCGGAAATGAAGTGTTAAGTAAAACAGCCGATTACTATGCCAGAAACGGCGCCAAAGAAGTTGGTGCTTCAAATCTTGTTACATCCATTGTTGTCACTTATAGAGGTTTTGATACTTTGGGAGAAGTGACAATTTTATTTTTAACTGCTGCAATCATTAGTTTTGTTCTCAAAATTCGGGAAGAAGATATAATCCCAAATCGCCAGGTACGGATTACCAGTGAAATACTTGATTCAGCAGCACAAGTTATAGTCCCTGTTATTTTTATGGTTGGCATCTACATTTTTGTCAACGGACACCTCACACCGGGAGGAGGTTTTCCTGGTGGAGCAGTTATTGCTTCGGGTGTTTTATTGATGATTATGGCCAATCCGAAATTTGGAATTAGTCATACGGTCATTTCATGGGTAGAATCAATTTCTGGCGTGGCATTTGTCATTTTAGGTGTATTGGGAATTTTATTCGCCGGCGGATTTCTCGACAATAGAGTTCTAGGACTTGGCGATTTTGGTAAATTATTTAGCGCCGGAATCATTCCAATTATATACTCATTCATTGGACTAAAAGTGGGGGCTGAGCTTTCCAATATTTTGGGAACCATTTCTCATGCTCAAAACGAAAAAAATTAAAAACGTATGGAATATATAGCTATTTCGACAGGATTTGCTCTAATGCTATTAGGCCTTTGGGGGATTTTAAGTCAAAAAAATCTAATTAAAATAGTGCTTGGCTTTACAATTTTCGATACGGGCATCAATATCGTTATGGTGAGTATTGGTTATGTAAGAGGAAAAGCAGCTCCAATATTGGATGTAATAAATCCATCGGAAGCCGTTAACGAAATCGTAGACCCAATTCCGCAAGCATTGGTGCTCACTGCAATCGTCATTGGTTTAGGAGTGTCAGCTTTGATGCTGGTGTATGTGTTAAAACTACATCGCGAAAAAAATTCATTGGATATCAACAGTTTTAAAGATTTAAAATGGTAGGACCTATTTATATTATTGCCGTTGCATTAGGTTTAGCCTTTGTAATGGGCTTGTTTGGAAAGTCGCTCAAAAATCTTTCCGAATGGGCTATGCTCGCTGGATTAGGATTTATGACCTACGTTTCAGGTCAGTGGTTATTCGAGTTTATGAATAATAGCAGAGCCTTAGAAACAATTTTTACTGCCGGTTTTAAACCGCCCTATTCTATTAATTTGCAAATGGGCCTTCAGGAAGCCTTCTTTACATTTATTATAAATGTTGCCGGCTTATTGGGTGGAATTTATCTGTTTAAAGATTTAAAACAGACCGGGCCAAATGCAATGATGGTTTTCTTGGTTTTTGTCATGAGCCTGAATGTGGTGGTTATGACAAGAGATATGTTTAACCTATTCGTGTTTTTGGAAGTGGCTAGTATTGGAACAGCAGGATTAATCTTACTCAACAACAATGGAAATGCATTGCAAGCCGGTATGAAATATCTTATTGCAACGGGAATTATCTCGAGCATTTTGCTAGTTGGAATTGTCTATGCTTATTATTTTTCCGGTTCGCTAAATATTGATGATATTCTTGCTGCAAATTTAGGAGCATCCAAAACTACTGTTATTGCTGTATTTTTGATTTATGTTTCCATAATTCTAGAACTAAAACCTTTTCCTGCCAATGGTTGGGGAATCGATGTTTATACAGCAGCAAACCCTGGAATTGGAGCGCTAGTTTCTGCTGCAAGTGCTACCGCAAGTCTTTTTGTGCTTTATAAATTATTGCCCTTGGGAGGTGCTGAATGGTTAAATTACATTGCAATTATTGGCGGAATCACATTTGTAGGATCCAATTTGATTGGAACAAAACAAGAATCACCAAATCGTCTGCTGGGTTATTCCTCTATTGGCCAAATTGGTCTTTTGATGATGGTTTTGGGATTGAGCAATGTTTTAGGCGAAAAAATGATTTTTATCGCGGTCGGAATTTTAATCAGTCATTATGCAGCAAAAGCCGGATTGTTTTGGTTGTCGGGAATTCTTAATGCAAAAGATATCAAAGGATGGGCTGCCCTACGAAAAGTACCTTTTCTTCTATTCTTATTCGGCTCTTTTATTTTTGCACTCATTGGTTTTCCTCCTTTCCCAAGCTTCTTTGGAAAATGGGAATTAATTATGACTTTGGCTAGTGGAGGACATTGGGCTTGGATAATCACAATTTTAGTTGGCTCTTTTATCGAAGGAATTTATCTCTTCCGCTGGTTGGGTTATGCCATCAAACTCGATCACCAAGAACTTCCTGATTTCAAAATCGATTGGAATAAAATATTTCCTGTCTGGATCATGGCCATTGTGCTTTATTCAGCAGGCGTTTATGTAACGCCACTTACCGAAGGTGGAATGTTTATCAATTATTTGCCATTGATGTTTGTCTTGTTTTTATTCGCCATCGATTTCTTGCCGGTTTATATTAAAAATACAGTTTCCATTGGCGGAATTGTCTGGTATATGTTTCATATTTATCCAGTACTCGAAAATGATTTGTTGAGACTCATCTTTGCCGGGATATTCCTGATTGGAGGTGTTCTTACATTGATGGCCGGATACAATAAAAAAGGAACACGAAAAGGATTTTATCCAATGGCCATGATGATGTATGCGGGCTTAATTGGCATTATCGAATCAAGTACCATGCTAGAATTCTTTTTCTCTTGGGAGTTGATGACAGCGGGTTCATATTTCTTGATTATTCGAGGAAAACGATCTATGCCGCACGGTTACAGTTATATGTTATTTTCCATCGGGGGAGCCTATGCAATTCTGTTTGGTTTTGGACTTGCTTTTGCCAGTGGATTTGATACTTCAATAGCGGCCTTGGGAAGTATAAGTATTTTACCAACATTGGCTTATACATTATTGGCTGTCGGTTTTATGACCAAAACAGCTTCTTTAGGATTGCATATCTGGTTGCCCGGAGCTCATGGTGAAGCGGAATCAGATGTTTCGCCTATGGTTTCAGCTATCTTATTAAAAGCAGGTGTATTTGGTTTGATGTTGCTGTTTTTATATATGGACAGAGCAAGTGCGGGAGCAAATAATTTATGGTATGTTTTGGGATGGGTTGGCGCTTTAACTACTCTGGTAGGGAATATGAGTGCCGCTTTCCAAGAAGATGCCAAGAGATTGCTGGCATATTCCAGTATTGCTCAATTGGGATATATTTTATTCGCGCTTTCTATCATGACTCATTTAGGCTGGTTAGCAGGATTTACATACACAATCAATCACTTTTTGTTTAAAGCCATTCTTTTCCTTGTTGTGGGTGGCATTGTGGCCAAACTTGGTACGCACAATATGTACGAAATGGGTGGTTTAATTAAAAAAATGCCCTTCTCATTTATTGCCGTTCTAATCGCAATTATCGTAATTGGAGGAATTCCTCCTTTAAGTGGCTTCGCCGGAAAATGGTTGTTTTACAATGCCATTCTCGAAAAAGGTTGGTATTTCCAAGGCGCACTTATTTTCTTTTCAGGTATCGTCGCTTTCTTATATCTCTATAAATTGATTCATTCCATTTTCTTAGGGCAATTAAAAGACAATCATCGTACTACGAAAGAAATCAGTGCTTGGATTTTGGTTCCTTCTTACATTTTGATCATCGGAATTATGATTTTCTCGGCTTTCCCACAACTTGTTTTGCAACCGATAGCAAATATGATTGCACCCTATTTCTCGAGTGAAGCCCTTCTTTGGGATGGAACAAAAGCACTCAGTTCATACGGATATTGGGATGGAACAACCATCATGATTGTCGTTGGAACTGCTTTTGTGTTGTTATTGATCTGGTTACTCGTTCTAAGCTCGAAAGCAAAAAAAATTGAACAATTCAATAT
>DYSK01000029.1 GCA_020718315.1 Draconibacterium orientale | reverse complement strand
AACGAAGTGAGCTTATGACAACTGCATAACGCGAAGCGAATGACGCGAAGCGAATGACGCGAAGCGCCTGACGCGAACGAAGTGAGCTAATGACAATTGCTTGACGCGAAGCGCATAACGCGAAGCGAATGACGCGAAGCGCCTGACGCGAACGAAGTGAGCTTATGACAACTGCATAACGCGAAGCGAATGACGCGAAGCGAATAAAATAAGAATAAATAACATAAAATCATGGAAGATTTAAACCGAAATTTACCCATTATGCTAATTGAAGACAATCCGATAGATGTGGATTTAACGCTTCGGGCATTTAAAAAAAGAAACCTAATCAACACTATTTTAGTGGCTCGAGATGGCGACGAAGCCCTTTCATACATAGAAAAGTGGGATGCCGGCGAGGAAATTCCGATTGTAATCTTAATGGATTTAAAACTTCCAAAAATTGATGGGCTGGAGGTTTTAAAAGTTTTGAAATCGCATCCCAAATATGCAACCATTCCAGTTGTTGTTTTAACCACGTCTTCAGACAACAACGATATAAAACAAGCCTATAAATTAGGCGCTAATTCTTACATTATTAAACCTGTTAATTTTGATAAATTTATTGAAGTAGCGTCACAAATAGAATTGTATTGGAATGTGCTGAATCATCCACATATTTAAAACGAAATAAGATGCGAAAAATACTTTTACTCGAAGATAATACGATAGATTCTGAATTGATAAAGAAAGAATTGTCAATTCAACGGCCTGACTGGGAGTTGTGTGTTGTGAATAAAATAGAGAAGGCGAGGACACAAATCAACGAAACCCAATATGATATTGCTCTTTTCGATATCAATCTGCCCGATGGCAATGGAATTGATCTACTGGTTGAACTTCGCGAAAACAAAATTAAAATACCCATCATTGTTTTGACCGCAGGCGGAACAGAAGAATTAGTTTTGGCAGCATTAAAAGCAGGCGCCAGCAACTATATTCCCAAAAAATTAGGTTATTATAAAATTGTCGCTGAACAGATTGACTATACTGTCAGTCGAGCAATACAAAACAGTCAGTTGATTTCAGTTTTATATATCGAACATCACTCCAACGATTACGATCTAACAAAGCGACATTTAAGAAAACACGCTCAGCATATCAATTTAACCAAAGCAATCGACAGCCAAGATGCCCTCAATTTATTACCCATTAGCAATGATTTGCCTTGCAAATATGATGTGCTTATGCTCGATTACAAACTGCCGGGATTAAACGCTTTAGAAATCAGCAAAATAATCAGGCACGATCGCCAGCTTTCTATCGCAATTGTGATTGTTACCGGACAAGGAAACGAGAGCGTAGCGTTGGAGGCACTAAAAATTGGGGTGGACGATTTTATTGTCAAACGTAAAAATTATTTACTCAGTCTGCCTTACGTCTTAACGAGTGCATACCAACGCAGAGAATTAGTTCGCCAGCAAAAAATCTTAAAACAGAGCGAAACAAAATTTCGGCTTTTGGCCGATTATGCTGCCGATTGGGAGTTTTGGGTGAATCCTCAAGGAGAATATATCTATAATTCGCCGGCTTGTAAAAAAATAAGCGGCTATTTACCCGAAGCATTTGAGAAAAACAAAAATCTTTTAATAGAGATTGCCTCGCCTGAATACAAAGAGTTGGTCGATGCACATTTTGCTCGCGATCGCAGCGAGCCAACCAAATCGTTAGAGTTTATAATTATTAGTGCAGATGGTGAAAAAAAATGGATAAGCCATGTTTGTACGGGCGTTTACGACGAAAATGGCAATTATCATGGGCAGAGAGGAATAAACAAGGATATTTCAGAACAGAAGAAACGCGAGTTAGAGCTAATCCAAAGCAACGAAAGATTTATTCGTTTGTTCGAAGACTTAGGAGATGCCGTATTTGTAACCAAAATTGGAGGACCAAGAATGGGCGAGATTTTGGAAGTGAATCCGGCGGCAACCAAACAAACCGGCTACACAAAAAAGGAGTTGTTGCAAATGAATATTATTCGTGATCTTTTTGTTGAAGGCTCAGACGAGCTAACCATGGATGAATGGGATGCAAAGCTCCAAGCGGGAAAATTTGTTAGCACAACGGAGCGAAAAAGAAAGAAAGACGGCACCGAATATTGGACGGAAGTCATTGTAACGCCTATTGAATTTAATGGCGAAAAAGCTAGTTTATCCATAAATAGAGATATTACAGAGCATAAACGAGCAGAATTGATTCAACAGATTATTCTTAACATTTCAAATGCTTCGCAGGAAAATAAAACGTTGGAAGAAACATTAAAATTTATTCAATCCGAATTGGGCCGATTGATAAATACCGAAAATTTCTTGGTAGCACTTACCAACAACGGGACAAATAACGTTCATGTAGTTTATTATCAAGACAAAAAAGACGAAATTAAAGACTTTAGTATTGAAAAAACTTTAACCGATTTAGTATTAAAAAAAGGTGAGCCGATGCTTATCCTTAAAGAACAAGCAAAAAAGCTGGAAGAAAATGGAGTTATTGGCCAAATTGGTTTTGACGCCGAAACCTGGTTGGGTATTCCACTAAAGATCAAAAGAAAAATTACCGGTATTCTTGTGATACAGAGTTATACAAACCCGAAAGCATATACCGTAAAAGACAAAGAAGTGTTGGAAATTATTTCACATCAAATAAGCCTTTCAATCGAACGAAAACAAGAAGAAGAAAAACTGCGAATTGCTTTGGATGCCGCCCAAGAATCGGATAGGATGAAAACCGCATTTTTGGCAAATATGAGTCATGAACTACGCACTCCTCTAAATGCCGTTATTGGTTTTAGTGCTTTGCTCGACCGCCAAACAAATCCGGATGATATTGAAGAATTTTCCCAACTTATCCAAAAAAGCGGATTAAATCTATTGGAAATTGTAGATGAAATTTTTCAAGTAACCCTGATAGAACGTGGAGAAATTGGACTCGATAAAAGTCAAAAACCTGTTTTGCCTTTTTTAAACGAATTATTTGAAATCGTATTGATTAAACAAAAAAACTTTAAAAACAATTCGGTTCATATCCAACTCGAAATTCAATCTATCGACAATGAACTAGCGCTTTATACCGACTTCAACAAGCTGAAACAAATTATGCTTTCGTTGCTTAACAATGCGCTAAAATTTACGCACAAAGGAGCAATCCTATTTGGCCTTTCTTCGCCGGTTCAAGACAATAAATTCTTGTTTTACGTAAAAGATACCGGCATCGGTATTCCAAAGGAGAAACAAAACAAAATATTCGAACGTTTTCAAATTATAGACGACTCGCGAACAAGAGCCTATTCCGGAATCGGAATGGGATTATTTATTACTCGTCAACTTGTAAATCTTCTTGGCGGAGAAATTTGGCTGGAAAGCACTGAAGGCGAAGGAACAACGTTTTATTTTACTGTTCCAAGGGATGAAAAGAAATAAAAAACTGAAGAAATAGGAGAACAAGCAATGATTTTAATTGTTGAAGACGATGTGGTGAACTGCGAACTTTTGCAGATTTTATTAAAACGACAAAACCTATCTTATCTTGTTGCATACGATGGATTAGAAGCCATGCAAGTTTTTGAGCAAAATACGAATATAAATTTGGTACTGCTCGATATCCGCCTTCCTAAACTAAGCGGAGAAGTAGTTTTAACAAAAATGAAGGCGCTTCGCCCACAAGTGCCCATTATTGTGCAAACTGCTTATGTTTTTGAAATTGACAGAGTTCAGTTTTTTGCCTTGGGTTGCGACGATTATATCACAAAACCCATTATTAAAGAGCAACTTTACGAAAAAATTGGCTATTGGTTAAAGAAACAAATTTAGCAACTTGTCTGCAAAAAAGGGGTTTTAAGGAGTTGCCATTTGGCTTTTGAATGTTAATCTTTGAAAGAGAAAAAATCACAATAAACTGTGAATACAAGAAAAATTAACCAAAAATTCCTTTTATCAATCCGCCTTCAACACTAATTGTTTGTCCATTAATAAAATTGGATGCAGGCGAGAGTAAAAAAAGAGCCAACTGAGCAAAATCTTTCGGATTGCCCAATTTCCCCATGGCTAATTCTGACTCAATGGTAGCTTTAGCCTCTTTGATACTGATATTCAACACGGTGGCTTTTTTTGAAAAAATGCGATCCATCGCAGGGGTATCGTGATAACCGGGAGCCAAAATATTCATACAGATTCCTTTATTTGCCACTTCCTGCGATAAGGTTTTCACAAAACCCACCACTGCTAAACGCATAGAATTACTCAAAACCAAATTTTCGACGGGCTGCTTTACCGATTTGCTTTCCACAAACAGCAATCGCCCATATTTATTTTCAATCAAAGCAGGAAGAATTTTCTTTGTTAATCGCACTTTCCATTTCACCAAACCAACATAAGCAGTGTCCCAATCTTCCATTTCGGTTTCTAAAAAAGATTTCGCCGGAGGACCACCGGCATTTATTACTACGCCACTTAATTGGCTTAAATCTATTTGCTTTATTAGATTGTCCTGATCTGCTTCAATAAATAAATCGGCCACTACAATTTGAACACGATCCGGAGCTAATTCGGCTATTTTTTTCAATTCAGCTTCGCGACGAGCACTTACAATTACTTTGGCTCCTTCAGCAATAAGCGCTTCAGCAATTGCACGACCAAAACCGCTGGCGGCACCACAAACCAGAAATGTTTTGTTTTCGATAAAAAGGTTCATCTCTTTTTTTGGTCAAAATTACAAAGAAAATCGGCATGCTTTATCGCTTTTCGAAAAGCACATTTCTTCAAAATACACCATCATGCATGGAAATATTCATCTTCTGATAAAATATCGGCTCTATATTTTTTAAGATGGCTGTGATTTTATTTCAGAATATACTAATTTTGGGAAACAGAAAATAAAAAGCTTTCGATTATCGTAGATTTCAATTGAAAAACAAGCCCATGAAAAACGCCTTTTATTTATTAATGCTCGTTGCTGTATTTTTGATGCAACAGATTCCTGCTTACGCACAAAAAGCATCAACAACGGTAAAAACAGATCAGAATAAAGGGTTTTATCTCCTACTGGATGCAGCTTATCTAAAAAGCTATTCCACAAGCGGCGAATATACTTGGTATTCAACAAAAGATTGGAGAATGAATGGAACAAACTTACGGGTTTCGATTGGTTATTTTGTCATTCCGCAATTTTCGGTAGGTATTGGAGCCGGCAGAGATATGTATCAAGCCCCCGATGCCTTAACGTATCCCCTTTTTATCGAATTTAGAAGCTATTTAAAAGCGCAAGGAAATTCTCCCTATTTTATGCTCGACTACGGGAAATCGTACAAACGAGATGACTTCCGGCAGGAAGGCGTTCTGCTGGATGCCGGAATTGGTTATAAAGTAATTGTTTGGCGCAAAATAGCAATGGTAAGTGCTATCAATTACAATTTCAAAAATTTTCCGGATTGGTGGTCGTTCAACGATAATATAGCTTCTTGGCATTACTTAAAACGACATTCCATTTCACTTCGTCTGGGAATTTTATTCTAAAAACAGAATATCTAAGGCCTAAATTAACACGGCTTTTTTTTTCCTAAAATAGAATATTCTTGATTTGTAAAAAGCAGAACTGCCAATTGGCTGTACAAAAAATGAGTTTCTATTCTAATTTTATTTTTCTCACCATTCCTTCCAAGCCGTTGAGCTTAATCTCATAACAAAGGGCCAATAAATCGCCTAGTTTTCCCTTTGGAAATCCTTTTTGTTTGAACCAAACCAAATAAGGTTCAGGCAGATCGATTAGTTGCCGGTTTTGGTATTTTCCAAAAGGCATTTTCGTGCTCAGGAGCTCTATCAATTGAGAATTATTCGATTTTACCTCTTCCATTTCTTAACTCTCTTTCCATTGCGATAAAAATTCCGGGCTTAATTCGGTGGTTTGAAAACGCTTTTGCAATTCTTCAAAAGGAATCCGAAAATTACATCCCGTTTTCCATTCGCTGCATCCATAAGCAGTTTTTCCTTTTAAAATGATTCCTTTTTGACACCTCGGACATTTCAAAATATCATTTTTCGTTTTTGATTTGTTGATTCGTTTTTTTGGATTTTTGGCGCTGCTGATTGTTTCCGAAACCACTTCAATCCCAATGCTTTTACCAACCGTTTTGTATTTAACATCTTGCACCAATTGACTTACCATTTCTTTCATTTCGTTGATAAAAAGGCTTAAATCGTATTTTCCCTTTTCGATCAAATTCAGTTTTTGTTCCCACTTTCCGGTTAGTTCGGGCGATTTTAAAAGCTCGTATTCAATGGTTTGTATAAGTTCGATGCCTATTTGAGTAGGAACGAGCGATTTTCGTTTTCGAACAACATAATTGCGTTTAAACAAAGTTTCGATGATGTTGGCGCGCGTAGAAGGCCGTCCGATGCCATTTGCTTTCAAGGTTTCGCGGATGCTTTCGTCCTCCACTTGCTTTCCGGCCGTTTCCATGGCTCTCAAAAGCGTGGCTTCGGTAAATAGTTTGGGCGCTTGTGTGTTTTTCTCCTGAATTTGAGCAAGATGCACGCCCGATTCACCCAATTGAAATTGCGGAATGGCTTGTTGTTTTTCCTCTTCTTTCTCTTCGTCGTCGTTTTGCTGATAGAGTGTTCTCCAGCCGGGAATTAAAATTTCTTTTCCGGTGGCGTTGAAAAAATATGCATTCACGCGGCCTTGTACTTTGGTATTGGACACTTCGCAGTCTGGATAAAAATTGGCTAAAAAACGAATGACAATTGTTTCGTAAACTGCTTTTTCACGGTCGTTTAGTAAGTTAGCCTGTATTCCTGTTGGAATAATGGCATGGTGATCGGTAATTTTTGCGTCGTCGAAAACGCGTTTTGTTTTGATTATTCCTTTTTCAAAAATCGGAGCAATCTCTTTTTCGAAGGATTTCAATTGTTTCAAAATCTCGTTTATCTTCGAAAACATCTCTTCGGGCAAATAGCTGGTATCCACACGCGGATAAGTAATCAGTTTCCGTTCGTAAAGACCTTGAACAATTTGCAATGTATCGTCGGCCGAGAGATTGAGTTTTTTATTGCAATCTACCTGTAAGGAAGTTAAATCGAACAATTTTGGGGGAAATTCTTTTCCCGGATTTTTAGAAAAATCGGTTATTTCGAACAGCTCGTTTTGAATGTCGTTAAAAAGCGCTTCTGCTTTTTCTTTTTCTGTAAACCGTCCGCCATCGAAACTGAATAACACTTCGCGATAGCTGGTTTTCACTTCCCAGAAAGCTTCGGAAGAAAAATTTTCAATTTCCAAATAACGATTTACAATCATGGCCAAAGTAGGTGTTTGAACCCTGCCAATAGAAAGAACCGTTTTTCCTGTTCCGTATTTCACGGTATAAAGTCGGCTCGCATTTATTCCTAAAAGCCAATCGCCAATAGCGCGAGCACTTCCGGCAAAATACAACCTGTCATAGTCTGAACTGTTTTTCAGATTGCCAAATCCTTCTCGAATAGCACTTTCGGTCAGCGAAGAAATCCAAAGGCGTTTTACCGGTTTTTTATTCCCGGCTTTTTGATAAACCCAACGTTGAATCAGCTCTCCTTCTTGGCCGGCATCGCCACAATTAATGATTTCATCACAATCGCTCCTATTTATCAGCGATTCTAGGATTTTAAACTGTTTTATCGCTCCTTCATTTTCAATCAATTTTATTCCAAAAGTATGCGGAATGATGGGAAGCCAATTGATATCCCACGAACGCAATTTGCGGTCGTAGTCTTCAGGTGTTTTGAGTGTACAAAAATGGCCAAAAGTCCAACTCACTACATAACCATTGCCTTCATAAAAGCCTTCTTTTTTAGTATTTGCATTTAATACACGAGCCAATTCTCGTGCAACACTTGGTTTTTCGGCAACACATAGTTTCATCAGGTATTCTATTGCTTAGTAATTCTGCGGAAAATCAAAACATTCATCCCATTTCATCCAAACGATTAATGTAAAAAAGTAGTTCAGCCTGTTTTTACAAAAGTAGCACGCTTTTTTTAGCGAGCTTCAATCCGCTGGTATTTATTTCTTCCTGCATATTCTACTTTCTATAAAAAGAGACAATTCCAGCTCAATTTTCGCCTTTTCTCTCTTTCTTCAAAATTAAATCCTTACTTTTGAAATCTATTAGAATGCTCCATGAACGTTTATGCTGCCATCCTTGAAAAAAAGCAACAAGGAAAGAAACAAATTGCCATTTTAATCGATCCCGACAAACATCAGGAACACGATTTTAAAGTTATGGCCAAACGTTTTCAAAAATTACCCATCGATTATTTATTTGTCGGAGGCAGTTTACTTTCGTACGATTTACTCGACGCTTGCCTAACTGCTTTTAAGATGGAAACGAAATTTCCATTGGTTATTTTTCCGGGAAGTGTTATGCAAGTAAATCGTAAAGCAGATGCCATTCTTTTGCTCTCTTTGGTTTCGGGGCGCAATGCCGACTTACTCATTGGCCGCCATGTTGAAGCCGTTCCATATCTTAAGCAAGCCAAAATTGAAACACTTTCGACTGCATATTTGCTTATTGAAAGCGGAAAAATTACGACCGCACAATACATCAGTAGCACTTTGCCTATTCCGGCCGACAAAGCAGAAATTGCCTCGCTTACAGCGCAAGCCGCCGAAATGCTCGGACACAAACTCATCTATCTGGATGCAGGAAGTGGCGCCTTGAATAGTGTTCCCGAAGAAATGATCAAATTGGTTAGAAACAATATTCAATTGCCTTTGATTGTAGGTGGCGGAATACGCACTGCCGAACAGGCAAAATCGAAATTAATAGCCGGAGCCGACCTTTTGGTAATTGGAAATATTCTTGAACAGCAACCTCAATTACTCCAACAAATGGTGGATGCCGTATTCAATTTCAATCAAAGCGAATAAGCCGTCCACCTAAATCTCTTCGCATTCACCAAATTCGGCTTCTGCCAAAGTTTAAACATCAATTATTGTATTAATTTTGCATTACTAAACTGCGATAGCAATTATGGAAAATAAGAATGAAAACAATCTGGAAGAAAGCAAAACTTCCCTGAATTTTATTGAGCAAATCATTGAAACCGATTTGAAAAACGGAAAAAACGAAAGCAGAGTGCATACACGTTTTCCCCCTGAACCAAATGGGTATTTACATATCGGTCACGCCAAATCAATTTGTTTAAATTTCGGCATGGCCGAAAAATACAACGGACTATGCAACCTACGTTTTGACGATACCAATCCTACAAAAGAGGAAGTGGAATATGTCGATTCTATCATAGAAGACGTAAAATGGCTGGGTTTCGATTGGGGCGATCGTTTATATTTTGCTTCTGATTATTTTGATCAAATGTATGATTTGGCTGTTGAGCTAATAAAAAAAGAAAAAGCTTATGTATGCGATTTAAGCGCCGAAGATGTATCAGCCATGCGCGGAACACCTTCACAACCTTCGCAAGCCAGTCCCTATCGCAATCGCAGCATTGAAGAAAATCTCGATCTTTTTGCGCGGATGAAAGCGGGTGAGTTTCCCGACGGAAGCAGAACGCTTCGCGCCAAGATAAGTCTAGATTCTCCAAATATGCAAATGCGCGATCCGGCCATGTATCGCATTCGGCATGCTCATCATCACCGCACAGGCGATAAATGGTGTATTTATCCAATGTACGATTGGGCACATGGTTTGGAAGACAGCATCGAAAAAATTACACATTCACTTTGTACTTTAGAATTCGAAAATCACCGGCCACTTTACGATTGGTATTTGAATGAAGCCGAAGTATATCGGCCACAACAAATAGAATTTGCACGACTCAATCTGAGCTATACGGTGATGAGCAAACGAAAACTACTCGAATTGGTACAAGAAAAACAAGTGAGTGGTTGGGACGATCCACGTTTGCCCACCATTTCGGGGATGCGTCGTCGGGGCTATACTCCGGAATCGCTTCGTGCTTTTTCGGACCGTATCGGCATTGCCAAAAGAAACAATGTTATTGATGTGGCGTTGTTGGAACACAGTGTCAGGGAAGATTTAAACAAACGTGCCAAGCGTGTGATGGCCGTTGTGGATCCATTAAAGGCAATCATAAAAAATTACCCGATTGAACAAGTAGAAGAACTGGAAGCAGTGAACAATCCTGAGGATGAAAGTGCAGGGACACGCATGATTCCCTTTTCGCGCGAGATTTACATCGAACGGGAAGATTTTATGGAAGATGCGCCAAAGAAATTCTTCCGCTTAGCTCCCGGTCAAGAAGTTCGATTGCGCTATGCATATTTTATAAAGTGCGAAGAAGTAATAAAAGACAGTTCCGGAAAAGTGGTTGAGTTGATCTGTTCGTACGATCCCGATTCAAAAGGGGGGAAATCGCCGGATGGAAGAAAAGTTAAAGGAACTTTGCATTGGGTTGATGCACAACACAATATAGAAGCCAAGGTACGCGTATATGATCGTTTATTTACTATTTCTGATCCTGATGGAGATAAAGAAAGAAGCTATAAGGAATTACTGAATCCCAATTCATTGAGCATTATCGAGAAAGCTTTTGTTGAGCCAAGTGTAAAAAATGCAGCGGTTTTGAGCTATTTTCAATTCGAACGATTGGGATACTTCACCGTTGACAAAGATAGCACCGACAGCAAGCTGATATTCAATAAAACGGTAGGATTGAAAGACTCTTATTCAAAAGAAAACAAAAATTAAACCGCCGTTTTAAAGCCTCATTTATCATTTTGCTTTTAATCAGCGGGTTATTCTATTTACATTTTAGTAAAGTCGCCGTAATTTTTTAAAAAATGCTTACCTTTGCAAAAAATATTTACTGCATTTGTCAAATTAATCCCACTTTATGACGCTGCATTTTATAAATCTTAATTCAGTAGAATGAAAAAAAGGATCTTATTTGTCAATCAGGAAATAACGCCCTATTTGCCCGAAAATTTTCAGAGCAAAGTAGGTCGCTATCTTCCTCAAGGAATTCAAGAAAAGGGGAAGGAAATACGGACATTTATGCCGCGCTTTGGAAATATTAATGAGCGCCGCAATCAATTACACGAAGTCATTCGTCTTTCAGGCATGAATCTGATTATTGACGATCAAGACCATCCACTCATCATTAAAGTGGCCTCGATTCAACAAGCCCGTATGCAGGTTTATTTTATCGACAACGAAGAGTTTTTTCATCGAAAATCTACTTTTAGAGATAAAAAAGGTGTGTTTCATGCAGATAATGACGAACGCGCTGTTTTTTATTCACGAGGCGTTTTGGAAACAGTTAAAAAACTCGGCTGGACACCAGATATCGTTCACGTACATGGATGGATGGCCAGTCTGGTTCCGCTTTATATTAAAAAAGCCCTTAAAGACAATCCTCTTTTTGCAGAAACAAAAGTAGTGTTGAGCATTTATAACGATGGTTTCAAAGAAATATTAAGCGATTCGCTTCACAAAAAAATTAAAATGGAAGGCATTGATGATGCTGATTTACAAGCCTATGAAGGTGGGACTTATGTCAGTTTGATGAAAGGTGCTCTTACTTATTCGGATGCGGTGGTTTTCAATTGTAAAACAATCAATGCGGAGGTTCAAAAGATGGCCGAAGAAAGTGGAAAACCCATTTTACCTTATCCGGGCGACGAAAAATATGTCGATGCATTTGATCACTTTTACAACAGCTTACTTGGCGAATAGATTGTTTATAACAAAATTTAAGATTTTTCCCTATGCCGCATCTGTAAAAGGATTTACTTTTGCGTACTAAAAACGGTTTAATGAAGACTACATCTCTCTTTCTAAAAAATATTTTGGCTTTCCTATTGGTTAGTTTGCTCTTTTTTTCTTGTAAAAAAGAATTATCTCAAATAGGATTAGACATTGTTGGAGGCAATCCTTTAAATGTTCTATTTACCGATACCACAAATGTTCAAGTTTATTCTGTTTTACGCGACTCAGTTCGAACAGATGGCTTGCCTTACCATTCGTTGGGAGTTGTAGTTGATCCCGTTTTTGGAACAACAAAATCAAGTTTGTATATCCAATATAACCTTTCACTTTCCACTTTTACTTTTGGTGAAACACCAATTTTAGATTCTATTGTCCTTTCAATGGCTTACAAAAACGTGCCGGTTTATGGCGATTCAATGGTTCCCTTGTCGTTTAGAGTATATGAATTGAGCGAAACTATTGATTACGATACAGCACATTATTCAAATCAAACACTTGCTTATTTGCCTCAATTGCTTGGCGAAGCCACCCTCATTTCTCGTCCATTCGATAGCGTTTTAATCGATACAACCTATGTTGCACCTCATTTTTCACTTCAACTTTCCAGAGAATTAGGCGAAAGATTAATGTCCTACGAAGACACCATTTATTACAATAATGTAGATTTTACAGACCGGTTTAAAGGTCTTTATTTTGAACCCGTTTATACTTCAGGAATTGGAAATATAACCTTTTTTAATATGGGCGATCTCTATTCGAAAATTACTTTGTATTATCAAAACGAAGTAAGCGATTCCTTGAGCTACAATCTCTATCCAGGAGCTATAACTCCTTCGTTTCAGAATTATGATCACAATAATTATTTGGAGGCCGACCCTGATTTTTATCAGCAGGTAATACAAAAAGATACGATTTTGGGCGAGCAGAAATTTTATATGCAAGCACTTGGTGGTGTGGATAGTTATATTCGGTTTCCTTCCTTATTCAAACGCGCAGATTATGCAAGATACGCCATCAATGAAGCCAAATTGATTATCACAAATCTTGATCCCGACAACATGATTATTCCGCCGAACAACATGCTCCTATTCCAACAAAAATATTCGACTACGGACAGCACAAACAATTATTTTTATATTGCCGATACCGGTGGAGGAGATGCCTATTTTGGCGGCTATTACAACAGCACACTGAAACAATACGAATTCAGAATTACAAAATACGTGCAGGATTATATTAAAGGATTATACGAATCTGACTATCTGCTCATGCAAATTACAGGTGCTGCTTATTCAGGTTCTCGTCTTGTAGCAGGCGGCAGTTTTTCCGACGACAATCCACAAGCAAGAATTCGACTCGAACTCATTTATACCGAAATAGATACGGAATCAAAATAAACCTTAAAGCCGATCCCAATTTCGGATTGCCTTTTTTTATTTCAAACTTTCCATCATCAACTGAACCACATTGTTTGCACCATTGTAAATGTCGATAATTGTTGCATCCAGCATATAACAAGGCGTTGTGAATACTTTATGTACTGTATCTTCTACAACCTCTCCATGATTAGTAATCACGTGTTTTCCGCCCATGGCATGAATGGCCGCAGCTGTTCCTTTGTCGGTGCCAATGGTAACCTGAACGCCTTTTATCACACGCGCCACAACAGCAGGCGCAATACACAAAGCACCTATTGGTTTTTTCGCCAGCAACATCGCCTTAATTGCATTTTCAACCTCAACATTTACTATACAATCAGCCCCTTTAAATGCCAAATCGGATAAATTTTTAGCAACGCCAAAACCACCCGGAAATAGGATAGCGTCAAAAGCAGAAGCATCGAAAGCGCTAAGCGGCCGAATCTTACCACGTGCTATGCGGGCCGATTCCACCAACACATTGCGCGTTTCGGACATGAGTTCGCCACTGAAGTGATTTACTACATGGTATTGAAGGATATCCGGAGCAAATAACTCGTATTGGGCGCCAGCTTGAGCTATTGCCAACAAACTTAATGTGGCTTCGTGGATTTCGGCTCCATCAAAAACGCCACAACCTGAAAGAACTACGGCAAATTTTTTCATATCGAAATATATTTATCATTCTATCAAAGATACACAATCTTTAAAAAATTGGCTAGTCGAATTGAAACTTTGGAAAAAGAATCGGCCTGTTATTTCTACAAAAATGATAATGTAGTATCTTTGTGCCATGTCAACAAAAAAGACCTTTCTAGGACTCTCCCTCCCGGAGCGTTTTTTGCTCACTATGGACGGCGGCACTACTTTATTAGCGCGTAAAGAAGGTGATTTGAGCATAGTATTGTTTGAATTTGCGAGACTTTATATTGAAGTAAGATTTGATGTGAAACACTATAAAATTATTAGCGTCGAAGTAGTAGAGCTGAAAGACGTTGAGGATGATTACTTGGATGATATTCAAATCGAAAATCTATCTTAATAAGGATTTGATGCAAAAACCCGATCAGCTTTCTATTGAAAATTACAACTACGAACTGCCGAGCAATCGTATAGCTCAATATCCTTTGGCCAATCGCGACGAATCGAAATTATTGGTTTATAATAACAGTATTCATTCCAGCAACTTCAAAAATCTGGCCGATTTTCTTCCCGAAAATGCGCTGTTGATTTTCAATAATACGCGCGTGGTGCAAGCCCGACTCAACTTTCAAAAGATAAGTGGTGCTCAAATAGAGATTTTTTGTTTAGAACCCGTTGAACCAACGCGCGAAATTCAAGAAGCTTTTTTGCAGAAAGAAACAGCCGTTTGGAAATGTTTGGTAGGCAATCGGAAAAAATGGAAATCGGGTGTCTTAAAAATGGATTTTCTTGTTCAAGGAAGATCGGCTCATCTCTTGGCAGAACGATTGAGCGATGAAGGCGAAATTTCATTCATTCGCTTGAGTTGGAATCCCGCCAATCTTACTTTTTCGGAAGTATTGGAACAAAGCGGTAAAATTCCACTTCCTCCTTATATGCATCGAAAAGCAGATGACAGTGACCGCCAACGCTATCAAACAATATATGCAAAATACGACGGATCTGTTGCAGCGCCAACAGCAGGATTACATTTTACACCTTTTGTTTTTGAACAGTTAAAAAATAAAAACATTCGTACTGAATATGTAACGCTCCATGTTGGTGCAGGAACTTTCAAACCCGTTTCGGAAGAAAAATTGGCCGATCACCAAATGCATTCCGAACAGATTGTGGTAAACCGCAAATTGATTGAACAACTGATGAACAATGACCACCAAAAGCTTATTGCTGTTGGCACTACCAGTATTCGAACATTGGAAAGTCTTTTTTGGATTGGAACAAAGATGCACTATTTTCCGAATGAAACAAGCTCTATTTTGAATCAATGGGAAGCTTATGAATTGGCACAAAAGCCCCTATTGACTAAGCGCGAATCTTTGCAAGAAATTCTTAACTTTATGCTCCAGTCGAAAAGTGAAATTTTTTACTCCGAAACACAAATTTTGATTGGCCCCGGCTACGAATTTAAATTGATTGACGGAATGATCACTAATTTTCATCAACCAAAAAGCACCCTTTTGTTGCTTATTTCAGCCTATTTGGGTGAGTTTTGGAAAACAATTTACGATTATGCCCTGGCAAATGATTACCGCTTTTTAAGTTATGGCGACAGCTGTTTATTCTTCACCCAAAAATGGTGATTAGATAATAAATTGTTGTTATTTAAAAAACAATTCCTTGAATCTCGATTCTTTTTTCAGGAAGAAAAACTACATTTGCAAAAAAAATATTAACCAACAATAAAGTGACCTATTAAACATGTTTAACAAGATAATCGCAGGCATTTTACCCTATATGCCACAAAAATTAGTTTGGCAGTTTTCGAAGGAATATATTGCCGGACAAACGCTGGAGCAAGCTCTGGAAGTAGCAAAAACTTTAAATGCGGAAGGCGCACTAACTACCATTGATGTTTTGGGGGAATTCATCAAAAATCTTGACGAAGCCGAGGCAAACAAAAAAGAATATATGCAGGTGATTGAAACCGCTGAAGCGGCTAAAATCAAGGGGAATTATTCGTTAAAACCAACCTCATTTGGTTTGCTCATTGATAAAGAAGTGGCTTATATGCATATTCGCGAAATTATAGCCAAAGCAGCTTCATACAACAACTTCGTGCGCATTGATATGGAAGATTCGCCTTGCACCGATATGGAAATAGAACTGCTTCGGAAACTAAAAGCCGAATTTCCGAAAAATGTAGGCTTGGTTGTTCAGGCTTATATGCGTCGCACTTTGGACGACATCAAAAATTTAAGCGATTTGAATTCAGCAGAAACACCTTTAAATTTTCGTTTATGCAAAGGCATCTATGTAGAACCGGCAAACATTGCTTTTAAAAAATACGAAGAAGTTAATCAACATTTTCTAGAAGATTTAGAGTACATGTTGCAACAAAAAATGTATCCGGCCATCGCCACACACGACAAAGCATTGGTTGATGGAGCTTATAAATTGCTCGAAAAGTATAAGCCGCAAAAGGATGAATACGAATTTCAGATGTTGTACGGTGTTACTCCGGCTTTGCGAAAATCTATTATGGATAAAGGCCATCGAATGCGCGTTTACGTTCCGTTTGGAAAAGATTGGTTTGGCTATTCCACACGCCGATTAAAGGAAAATCCAGAAATGGCCAGCTTAATTATCAAAGCGTTGTTTGTAAAAGGCTAAACGGTTTTTAATATTTTAGAAAAGCAGGAGTTCATTCAAATTTCTGCTTTTTTCTTTTAAACGAGTTTTAATTTGGTAAGGATTTGGGAAATATAATCAGACGCTTTTTCGTCGCCTTCTTCTGGCGCCCAAGGAGCAAAATTTTTATCTACAGCCACATCGTATGGACCGTCTTTTACTTCGTAAGCAACCGAATCTTCTTCTAAACTAATAATCGTATGCCAAGTTCGGGGATCAATTTCCGCTCCAAAATTTCCAGTTCGAGCGTCTAAAACAACGTAATCCGAAATTTCGCCTTTATCGTCAAATTCTACAATCAACAAGCGTCCGCGCAAAGCAAAAAAAACTTCTACTTTATCGGGATTTTCGTGTTTGTGCGGTTGAATATACGTGTCGGGTTCCATTGCGTTCAACATTCGTTGCAAGGTGGCAGCGTCTTCTTTGTGGAAATTAAAATTCATTCGCGAACGCGCGCTCTTTTTTGCCTTTACCGATGTTTCAGAAATAAATGCTTCGTTAATTTTTATCATCCTTTAAAAATAATGGCAAGGTAAAAACAATCATTGCCCTATTTATACCATAAATAATTATAATACAAGCATATCGAATAGATATTACTTTTTCTTGAAAATCAAATGCTTACTCAAAACAAACTCATTTGATCTGATTCTAATTCCAACAGCCATTGTTTTAAATCCAAACCGCCGGCATATCCTGTTAAGTCGCCGTCTTTACTAATAACTCTATGACAAGGAACAACTATCCATATCGGATTTTTGCCATTCGCATGCCCTACGGCTCTCGAGGCGCTGCTGTGGTCAACTTTGACGGCTAGTTCGCCATAGGAAATGGTTTTTCCGTAGGGAATATTAATCAGTTCTTTCCAAACGTTTCGTTGAAATTCGGTGCCGAACAATCCAATTTTAAGATGGAAATTTTTTCGCTTTCCTTCTAAGTAGGCTTCCAATTGCTTTTGCACTTTTAGTGCTTGGTGACTTGGTTTTAAGGTAGTTTCTTCGTGATTGTTTGTTTTAAGATAAATCAATCCGAAGGCATTAAAACGAAGTTCAACTTTCCCGATTTTGGTATCTACAATTGTTTTATCCGTTTCTTTCAGCAATTCCAAAAAGGCCGCTTTAACATTAGCATGATGTTTAACCGCTTTTGGTAAATTGCTTTCTTCTTCTGAAATGAAGAAAACACTTTTGTTTGCTGCCTGAAAAAAAGATATCAACAATGGGAGGTTTTCGTCAAACTCAAAAATAAATAGCGCCGAGGTTTGGTTTACCAGGGTGCTCATTTTTGACCCTAAGCCAGATTGATTTACCAGAGGTTTTACGCAAATTAATGTCAAACCAAATCTATCCGCTTTGTCAATAAAATCGGTTGGAATATTCTGCTCGCCATAATAGGCGATTGAGGAGCTAAAATCTATCATCTTTTTTTGCTACTTTTCAAAGATAATAGAAATGTCTTTACTAGGCAAGATACACGAAGAGAAATAGTTAAATTTCTTAGTCTGCTTTGAGTTTTTTATATCGAATACGTTCCGGGCCTTTATCACCTAAGCGTTTTTTCTTGTTTTCTTCGTATTCGGAATATCCTCCTTCAAACCAATATACTTGCGAATTTCCTTCAAAAGCCAAAATATGGGTAGCTACGCGATCTAAAAACCAGCGGTCGTGCGAAATGATTACGGCACAGCCGGCAAAATTCTCTAAACCTTCTTCCAATGCACGCAAAGTATTGACGTCGATATCATTGGTAGGTTCATCAAGTAGTAAAACATTGGCTTCCTGCTTTAATGTAAGGGCCATGTGCATGCGATTTCTTTCTCCACCCGAAAGCATTGAAGCTTTTTTGCTTTGGTCTGTTCCTCCAAAATTGAAGCGCGAAACATAAGCACGGCTATTCATGCTACGGTTTCCCAATTGAATATTTTCATTTCCCTCTGAAATAATTTCCCAAACAGATTTCTCGGGGTCTATGGCTTGATGATCCTGATCGACGTAACCAATTTTTACGGTAGGGCCCACATTAAATTCGCCTTGATCTACTTTTTCCATGCCCATGATGAGCCGAAACAAGGTTGTTTTTCCGGCGCCATTTGGCCCAATTATTCCCACAATTCCGTTTGGTGGAAGATGAAATTCCAAATTTTCGAACAATAACTTATCGCCAAAAGCTTTTGAAACTCCTTTTGCTTCAATTACTTGATTTCCCAAACGAGGGCCATTAGGAATATAGATTTCCAACTTTTCTTCTTGTTGTCTTTCGTCTTGATTCAATAAACTATCGTAAGCTTTCAATCGCGCCTTTGATTTGGCATGGCGTGCTTTTGGTGCCATTTGTACCCATTCCAATTCGTGCTCTAAAGTTTTTCTTCTTTTGCTGGCAGTTTTTTCTTCGACTGCCATGCGCTTTGTTTTCTGATCCAGCCAAGAAGAGTAATTTCCTTTCCACGGAATGCCTTCGCCTCTGTCGAGTTCCAAAATCCACCCTGCAGCATTGTCTAAGAAATACCTATCGT
>DYSK01000028.1 GCA_020718315.1 Draconibacterium orientale | reverse complement strand
TGCCTGCTGGTTCCAAATCAATCGTTTTTTCTTTTATTGGAATGGAAAAGCAAACTATTGCATTTACAGGACAAACTACTATCAATGTAACTTTGACTAGTACTGCACAGGCGCTAGACGAATACATTGTGGTTGCTTTCGGTACAGCAAAGAAAGGAGCCTTTACCGGGTCGGCAACACAAATCAATGCTGAGAAATTAGAATTGCGCCCAATCACGAATGTTTCTTCGGCTATTGAAGGAGCTTCGGCCGGAATACAAGTTACTTCAGGAAACGGACAACCCGGTGGAGGTCAAGACATCCGGATTCGTGGTTTTGGTTCTGTAAACGCATCAAGTGCACCACTTTATGTAATAGACGGGGTTCCTTTTGCAGGATATATTTCCGATATTAATATGACTGATGTAGAAAGCGTGACAGTATTGAAAGATGCAGCTTCTACTGCTCTATACGGAAATAAAGCTGCCAATGGTGTGGTAATGATTACAACAAAAAAAGGTAAAAAAGGCAAAGGAGAAATGAGTGTGAACATAAGCCAAGGTTTCACCACTCGCTCCATTTCTGAATATGATAGGGTTGATCCTATGGATTATTACGTATTAAATTGGGAAGCAATTCGTAATCAGCGTGTCTATACCGCCGTTCCGGATCCAGCTGCTAATCAATATGCTACCGACAACTTAATTACTCGCCTTGGATACAACATCACCAATATTCCAAACAACCAAGTTGTAGGCACTGACGGACTTATCAATCCAAGCGCATCCATCCTTCCAGGTTATTCCGATCTCGACTGGCAAAAAGAACTCATGAGAACTGGAAGTCGCAAAAATTATGACGTTTCCTACCAAGGCGGAAACGAAACAACCGATTACTATGTTTCGATGAGTTATCTCGACGAGATAGGATATACGATCATGTCGGATTACGAACGTTTTAGTGGACGTATCAATGTAAATACGCAGCCCAAAGATTGGTTCAAAACAGGCTTAAACATCTCCGGTACAAGCACTTCTGCCGAACAAGCTTATCAAGCAAGCAGTACAGCTTATGTAAATCCATTCTTTTTCACCAGAAGAATGGGACCAATTTATCCAGTTTATTTGCACAATCCAGCCACTGGAGAATTTATTTTGGATGCCTATGGCGAAAAAATCTACGACTTAGGAAATATGGCCGATCTAGGTGGAGCAACTCGCCCATCAGGCGCTTCTCCCGGCCGAATGGTCATTGCAGAAACGTTGTGGAATAGAGATACCGACAAAGCCACAAACTTATCGGCAAAAACATACCTTGATATTTATTTCTTGAAAGATTTCAAATTTACGGTAAATGCCAGTTTAGACAAACGCAACTATTACAATATCAACTTTGATAATAAAATTGTGGGTGATGGCGCTCCAGCCGGACGCGGAGGAAGAACGTCTTCTATCCGTTCAACCATTAACTTCAACCAATTATTGAACTACAACAAAACTTTTGGTGAACATACAGTTGCCGCATTAATTGGACATGAAAATTACGATTATGAATACAACTATTTTACTGGATTCCGTCAAGGACTTATAGTAGATGGAAATACAGAATTAATCAACTTTACAACAACAAACGATATCTCCTCTTATACTGACACGTATCGTACTGAAGGATATCTTGCCCGTTTGGAATATGATTATATGCAAAAATATTATGTTTCCGGCTCATTTCGTCGCGATGGTTCCTCCCGTTTTTATACGGATAATCGTTGGGGAAATTTCTGGTCGGCCAGCGGAGCTTGGAGATTAGATCAAGAAAATTTCATCAAACAATTCTCTATGATCAACTTATTAAAGCTCAGAACTTCTTATGGTCAAGTTGGTAATGATGCTCTCAATAGCTATTATCCATACCAAGCCTTGTACTCTTTGGGTTACAACAATGGTTTAGAACCGGGTATTTGGCAAACTTCCTTGCCCGCTTTAGATTTAGTATGGGAATCGAATAATAGTTTCGACGTTGCTCTTGAATTCGGCCTTTTCAACAAATTGATGGGCTCATTGGAATTCTATCATAAAATATCTGATAACTTATTGTTTGCAGTTCCTTTGCCAACTTCTACTGGTAGCGATAATATCAATAAAAACATTGGTACTATGTTCAATCGTGGATTCGAGATCAGTCTAGAATACGATGTGATCAAAACAGAAAACCTAAAATGGAATATTGCTACCAATTTAACTACCGTTCATAACGAATTCACCAAACTTCCACAAGAAGAAATTATTTCCGGTTCCAAAAAATTTATGGTCGGTCAATCACGATACGATTATTGGTTAACCGACTGGTATGGTGTTGATCCAACTGATGGAGCCGCTTTGTATTATGCAAATCTAACCACTGCAACAACTGGCATTCGTATTATTGGTAGCGACACTCTGACCACTGCTTCTAACAATGCAAAATACCACTATGCAGGAACAGCAATTCCAGATTTCTTTGGAAGTGTAACAAATACCGTTACTTACAAACAATTTGAACTTAACTTTATGTTTACCTATCAAGTTGGTGGCGATATTTTGGATTACAACTATGCAGGAATCATGAGTGCTGGAAACTACGGAGCTGCTATTCATACAGATATGCTAAATCGTTGGCAAAACCCAGGCGATGTAACGGATGTTCCAAGAATGGATGCCGGCCAGATTGCCAATTTTGATGCTACCTCCGACAGATGGTTGATTGATGGTTCGTTTCTGGCCTTAAGACAATTGCAATTATCTTACAATCTTCCTAGCCAATTGGCTGCTAATTGGGGAGTAAAACGCGCTCGTGCCTATGTGAGCGGAGAAAACCTGATGATGCTTAACGCAAGAAAAGGAATGGATGTTCAGCAAAACTTTGATGGTACAACCTCAAATGCCTATACCCCTTCGCGTGTTCTTACTTTTGGTCTTAATGTTACTTTATAAAATTTTAAGAAAATGAAAAAATTAATTTATAGCACTTTAGCCTTACTTATATTAACACTGAGTATAAGTTCGTGCAAAAAAGATTATTTGGAAACAGTTCCTACTGATGCTATTTCAGCCTCCGTAGTAACTGCCTCGGCTGATAATATGCTGTTGGCTCTAAATGGAATTCACCGCTCTTTATACATTCAATATGCCTCCCAAGGACAAGGTGGTGTTTTTGGAATTATGATCTTTAACGACATGCTCGGTGAAGATTTGGTTATGACCGAAGCAGGAAATGGCTGGTATAATAATACCTACAAGTGGCTTGACCACAGAACTCCAACAGATGCAGATCTTCTTTATCCTTGGAGAATTTATTACAAAGTTATTGCAAATGCCAATATCTTAATCAATGGAGCAGCCAATGCTACAGGTGACCCTGTAATGATTGATGCAATTGTCGGTCAAGCATTGGTTTACCGGGCTTGGGCGCATTTTCAACTAGTTCAACTTTATGCTGAACGATACAACACAGGTGCAGCAAATGCTCAATTAGGAATTCCACTCATGCTTGAAAGCACTACCGAAGGTCTTCCTCGAAATACAGTGGAAGATGTGTATGCGTCCATAAATACAGATCTCGACGGTGCAATTACTCGCCTTACGGGTTATGTACGTCCAAACAAATCGCACTTAAACGTAAACGTTGCCAAAGGATTGAAAGCCCGTGTTGCTTTAACGCAAGGAATCTACGCCCTTGCCGCTACAAATGCCTCGGAAGCTCGCACAGGATTTGCCTTGATGGACTCCACCACCTATATGAGTGGTTTCAACGATTACAATGTTGGAGAGTGGATGTGGGGAAGTCACCTCATTGAAGATCAAACCATTTACTTCTATCATTTTGGAGCATATATGTCCAGGAACTTTAGTTCAACCAATATACGCACCAATCCGAAGGCAATGAATTCGAAACTTTATGCTCAAATACCTACTTATGATGTTCGTAAAAAGCTAGTTAGCGCCACTGGACTTACCCATGTTTTTCCAGCTGGTTATGCAATTTTATCCACTTTTTACAAACGGTCTTATACTTCTCAGAAGTTCTTGGCCTATGGAAATAGCGATAGCCGTATGGATGTTGCATTCATGCGCGCCTCCGAAATGTATTTGATTGAAGCTGAAGCGAGAGCTCGTTTAAACCAGAATACCGAAGCTCAGCAATTGTTATTTGATTTGAATACGAAACGAGACCGTTTTTATGTGAAATCCACAAGTACTGGAAGCACATTGGTTGACGAAATTCTATTCTATCGTCGTGTAGAACTCTGGGGCGAAGGCTTCCGTTTTAATGACCTTAAACGCTTGAATATCCCTCTTGACAGAAATGGTGCAAATCATAGATCTGACCTCGTAGGAGGAGTTTACGACGTTCCGGCAGGAGACATTCGTTGGCAATTTCTCATTCCGCAATCCGAATTGGATGCCAATGCTTTGATGGTCCAAAATTCTTTGTAGAATATCTATTTTTTATAAAAAAGGCTGAATTATTCGATTCAGCCTTTTTTTTAGCATAAGATTTAGTTTTTATTATCTTTGAAACTCAAAAAAACCAAACCATAATGAAAAAAACTATTTTATTATTTATTTCGATCCTTGTGCTGCCTTTTGGCCTTTTTGCACAATTAAACCTAAACTATCAATTGCCGCCCAAAGAAATTTTGGACCTGGCAAATAGTCCTTTAACACCTGCCATAAGCAGAGACAAGGATGGTACATGGATGCTACTGATGGAGCGTTCGGCGTATTCTACTATCGAACAACTTTCGGCAACAGAATTCCGCTTAGCCGGCATCCGTATCAATCCGAAAAACAACGGACCGAGTAGAGCCAATTTTAGCGAAAATTTGACCCTAAAGAATGTTGCAACCGGCGAAGAATTTGCCATTCAAGGATTACCAGCAAATCCACAGATTTCGAATGTAACTTGGTCGCCCGATTATACTAAAATTGCTTTTACCAATACACTGCCCAAAACAATTGAATTGTGGACGATTGATGTAGCCACCAAAACAGCCACACCACTTAGCAAAAGCGGGTTGAATGCTGTATTTGGAAATCCATTTGAATGGACCTCCGACAGTCAATCACTGCTTTGCTCGTTTGCGAATCCAAATCGTGGAGAAATGCCCGATGCTACAGAAACACCAACAGGACCGGTAATTCAGGAAAATTTGGGCAAACGCGCGCCTTCCAGAACCTATCAGGATTTATTGCAAAATGGTACCGACGAAAATTTGTTCGATTATTTTGCCACATCCATACTGGTTCGTGTAAACCTTGACGGGACATCGCAAACGCTCACTAAAGCAGGAATTTACACCAACTTTAATTTGTCGCCCAATGGGGAATATATCTTAGCTCACCGTGTTCATAAACCTTATTCCTATCTTGTTCCGGTAAATAGATTTCCAACAAGCATTGAGTTATTGTCGAAGAATGGCGAATTTATCAAAGTTGTTCAAGAACTACCATTGATTGAAGAAACAACGCAAGGTTTTGATGCTACTGAGGTTGGCCCAAGACGCCTTAGCTGGAGAAGCGACAAGGCCGCCAGTTTGTTTTGGATAGAAGCATTGGACGGAGGCGATCCAAAGAAAGAAGCCGAATTTCGCGATGCTGTTTACACAACAGAATATCCATTCGATCTGACAAACAAAACACATCTGATCTCAACAAAAAATCGCTTTGGAAGAATCACTTGGGGAAACAATGAAATTGCCATTGTTTCGGATCGTTGGACAAAAAACAGAAATACGAAAACTTATTTAATAGACCCTTCAATTAGTAATGAAAATCCAACCATTTTATTTGATTTAAGTTCGGAAGATTTGTACAGCGATCCGGGAAATTTCGTGACTGCTGAAAATGAATTTGGCAGAAACACCCTTTTAATTACCGACAAAAAATATTTATACTTGGTAGGTGAAGGATATTCGCCCGAAGGAAATAAACCCTTTATCGATCGTTTTGATATCAGCAAGAAAATAACTATTCGACTTTGGCGTGCCGATGGAAAAGAAAGCTACGAAAACATCGTAGATGTACTCGATATCAAAAAAGGGCTTTTGCTTACTACTATTCAATCGGTGGATAAAAATCCGCAATATTATCTTCGGAATATATTTAAAAAAATTGCGCCGAAACAAATTACCAATTTCCCAAATCCTTATGAGAGTTTAGCGGGCGTAAGCAAAGAGTTTATTCGCTACAAAAGAGCCGATGGTGTTGATTTGAGCGCAACCCTTTATTTGCCGGCCGGCTATGATAAAACCAAAGACGGTGCATTGCCATTGGTGATGTGGGCTTATCCAAGAGAATTTAAAGACCCAAGCACCGCAGGGCAAGTTCGCACTTCGCCAAATATGTTTATGCGCGTGAATTATGGCTCCCCCATTTTTTGGGTAAATCGCGGATTTGCTATTCTTGAAAATACGGAATTTCCGATTATTGGAGTAGGCGAACAAGAACCCAACGACACATTTATCGAACAATTGGTTGCAAATGCCAAAGCAGCAATAGATTATGTAGCTGCCCGCGGAGTTGGCGATCCAAACCGTTGTGCAGTTGGAGGGCATTCTTATGGCGCATTCATGACAGCAAATCTACTTACTCATTCTGATTTATTTGCTGCGGGAATAGCCAGAAGCGGTGCTTATAATCGCACATTGACTCCTTTTGGGTTCCAAGCCGAAGAAAGAACCTATTGGCAAGCACCCGAAGTGTACGACCAAATGGCTCCTTTTATGCATGCCGATAAGATGAAACATCCTTTATTGCTCATTCACGGACTTGCCGACAATAATTCGGGAACATTTCCGCTTCAAAGTGAGCGGTATTACAATGCGCTGAAAGGACATGGCGCAACTGTTCGATTGGTTATGCTTCCAGGAGAAAGTCACGGCTATTCGGCAAAAGAGAATATTTTTCACATGCTTTGGGAAACCGACCAATGGCTGATAAAATACGTGAAAGAGAAAAAATAAATAATTCATAAAAGGGAACCAGCGAGGTTCCCTTTTTTTGTTTTACTATTTATACCCAAAATATTAAAAAATAAACACGATTTCTAAAAAGCCTTCATTCTGCGTAAAGCTGAATTTGTATCTTTGAAACATATTCATATTCTTCAAAAATGCACAGGCAATACAATTTTGGAAATCGGTGGTTTCAAAAACAGAATCTTTTTCTGATTCTGACAATTCTATTTTCCTTTTCAGTAAATACTTATAGTCAGCAAGCCGTTACAAGTTTTCCGGAAGATTCGGTATTGTTTATTTCCGCCCTTGAGCAACATTTTCAAGTTGTACAAAGTAGCAAGAAAGAAGAAGCCGAGAAATTTATGCTGGATTTGAAGATCAATTGGAGTTCAGGACTGTTTTCGAGGGAAATAAAAACAGAAGTTTACAAGACTGCCAACAAAATGCTGGCCAAGAAAATGGCAGCCATGCCCTATTTTTCGGACTACTTTACCAGCCTAACGCATCTTTTGCAAAGCAGCTCCATCGGTATAGAGAGCAAGATAGCTTGGACAAAATCGGTGCAATTTGTCGTTCTCAATAAAAGTCTGAAAGAATTTAGCACATTTATCAAATCGTCAGATGCACTTTTTACGGAAAACCTTGTTTATTCAGATCGAACTTTAAAATGGAAAGTAAGCACAAGCGATTACAGCATCCAATTCAACAAAGATTCACTAAGCTATATCTTTCCGAACACCAATTTGAGTTGCTATACCAAAGGCGATAGCACAAATATCAACAATACAAGCGGTGTTTATTTTCCATTAAGCAATCGTTGGAATGGAAAAGGGGGAAGCCTTAGTTGGGAGCGCGCCAATTATAGCGCCGACAGCGTTTATGCTAAACTTAATTCGTATTCCATTCCCTTGCTTTATGATAAATTTAAAGCAGATTCGGTACAATTTTACCATCTCTATTATTTCGACAAACCCATAGCTGGAAAAATAGAAGAGCAAATTCTGGCTTCCCGAAGGGGAAATAAAGCCTTGTTTCCAAAATTTATTTCGTACGACAAGCGGTGGGAAATCCCCAATCTTTTTCCCAACATCGATTTTATAGGTGGTATTTTGATAGAAGGAGCCAAATTTATTGGCTTCGGAGATGAAACAAATCCTGCATCCTTGCTCATCAAAAGAAAAGATACGGTTTTTGTTAAACTAAAATCGCATAATTTTCATATCCAACCCAATCAAATCCTTTCTGAATACACTTCGCTATCGATCATTCATGGAAACGATTCAATCTACCACAGCGGACTGCACATGAATTACACCAAAGACAATCAAATGTTGTCGTTTGTAAGTGATGCTCACGGACTCACAGCCAACCCATTCTACAATACGTATCATCAATTGGATATGTATGTAGAAGCCGCCTATTGGGATATGAAAAAAGACGAAATAAGTTTTGATATTGCAAAAGGAAGAACCAAAAGTCCTGCCCGATTTGAGTCGTTTACCTATTTTTCTGAAGCCCGATTTGAAAAACTTCAAGGTCTGGATTACGAAAATCCATTAATAGGTTTGAAGCGATATTCCGACGAAAATAGAAGCAATATCGTTTACTTTGATGAATACGCTCACTATTTGCGTATGCCAAAAGAACAAGTCCAACTTCTTCTGCTCAATTTGGCTCATCAAGGCTTTTTGATTTACGATGAAGTAAATCAGCGTGCTGTATTGGGCGACAAAATCGATTTTTATCTGAAAGCAAATGCCGGTGAAATTGATTCGGACGTGATTCGGTTTGAATCGCGCCCCGAAAAAGATCAAGCCAATGCATCGCTTCAAATAGATAATTTTACTTTACGAATCAACGGATTGGACCAAATTATCTTGAGCGACTCGCAAAACTTAATTATCGAACCAAAAAACCGTAGCATATTATTAGAAAAAAACAAGAACTTCCGTTTTGACGGAAAAATCACCGCCGGTCGATTGTCGTTCTCTACCACTCAAAGTGCATTTAGTTACGACGAATTTAAATTGGATATGCCGGTAATTGATTCCATGTGGTTCTGGGTACAAGGCAAAGCCCTGCCCGAAGGTGGCTACGAAAAGAAATTTGTTCAAACAGCCATTCGCAATCTGAGTGGCGACCTTTTGATTGACCATCCAAGCAATAAATCCGGATTGGAAGCACGTACTGAATATCCTATTTTCAACAGCAAGAAAGATTCCTATGTTTATTACAATAAGAAAACGATTCAGAATGGCGTCTATACGAAAGACAAATTTTATTTTCACGTAAATCCGTTTATTCTCACTTCGTTAAACAATTTCAGCACCGACGATATTGCATTTAATGGCTACCTCGCTTCCGGAGGTATTTTCCCTGATATAGCTCAAGCCTTAACGGTACAAGAAGACTTTTCGCTTGGATTCAAAAAAGCACTGCCGCCTGAAGGAATTATGGCTTATGGCAACACAGGAAAATTCTACAACGAAATCAATTTGAGCAACAAAGGATTGAAAGGAAGTGGGCAATTAAGCTTTCTGAGTTCGGTTTCAAGCTCCGATGATTTTACGTTCCTCCCCGAATCGACCTTGATTTACGCCCAAAACTTTGAAATAAAACCCACAATTAGCCCGGTGGAAGTTCCAAATGTGAGAGGCACAAACGTATTTCAGAAATGGCTTCCTTATGAGGAAACAATGCACATAAGTTCGCAAACCGAAAACATCAAAATGTACGACGAGGAAACGTCGTTGAAAGGAACACTCATTCTTAAACCTACTTCTCTAAGCGGCAACGGCACCATTCAATTCAAAGTAGCTTCCATGATTTCGGATACGTATGTTTTTAAAAATCAAAATTTTGATGCACAAAAAACAAATTTTTCGGATGTTGGAATGAGCTTAAACAATTTTAGAGCTCATGCCGATTATAAGCTAAGAAATGTAACATTCAGTTCCAACGACGGAACTTCCAAAGTAGATTTTCCGGAAAATCAATTTATTTGCTATATGAATCAAGCAAAATGGTATATGGATGAATCTGTTACAGAATATGCATCCAATTTTAAAGACAGTCAGGACAATTATTCCGAATTTACTTTGCGTCAGCTTGCTGATACCGAATACAAAGGCTCCCGATTTATTTCCACCCATCCACAACAAGATTCTCTCACTTTTGTTTCGAGTCATGCAAAATTTAATTCGAAAGATAAGGTGATAGAGGCCAATGGCGTTCATTTTATTAAAGTAGCCGATGCCGTTCTGTTTCCGAAAAACAGCACCGTCACCATTCTGAAAAACGCCAACATCCAAACATTCGAAGACTCAAAAATTCTGACAAATGCAATCACAAAATATCACGAAATAGACCATGCCAAGGTAAAAATAAATGGACGAAAGTCGTATGCCGGCTCAGGCGATTATCTGTATATCGATAAAAACCACCTTCGTCATTCCATTCATTTTGAAGAAATAAAGGTAGATACAAATCTGCAAACAGTGGCCAGTGGCGAGATTTTTGCGAAAGACAATTTCGCCCTCAGCCCGGAATTCTTTTTTCGTGGAGTGGCCAATTTATCGGCCAGCCAGAAATTATTATCCTTCGATGGCGGCTTTAAAATAGAAAATGAATGTGGGTTTAGTCAAAATTGGATAAAATTCAATTCAGCTATTGACCCCGAAAACATCATGATACCTATCGATGTTCAGCCAATTGTACCCGATGCCAGCAAACAACAAAAATTCGTTGGTGTGCTTAATTCTTCTGCTCGACAAAAAACCTATGCGGCCTTTTTGAGCAACAAAATCGATTATTACGATTCCGTTCTATTAACTGCCAGCGGCTTTCTCAGATTTGATGAAAACACGCAAGAATTCAGAATTTCATCACAAGAAAAGCTGAATCAGCCGGCACGTCCGGATAATTTCTTCAGTCTTAGAACCAATGATTGCAGCACCTTTGGCGAAGGGGAAATTGAACTGGATTTGAAATACTTGGATTTGAAACTAAAAAGCTATGGAACGATAGAGCAAAAAGACTCCGTTTCCCTCATCCGCATTGGAGCAGCAATCGATTTTCATTTTTCGAATGATGCATTAAGAATTATTTCGGAGCAATTTGTCGAAAACAGCCCAACCGCTGTCGATAATACTTCGAACTATTATTCGAAAATGATAGGTGGATTTTTAGGAATGAACGAAGCGGAACAATACCTGAGTCGCCTCTTGATGAGTAACCAAAAACGTGTTCACGACCAATTGATTCACTCTCTTTTCCTTAGCGATGTAAAACTAAGATGGGATGCAAAACAGAACGCCTATGAAAGCGAAGGCCAAATTGGGATTGGTAGTTTAGATCGATACAGAGTAAATTCCTATGTAAATGGTCATTTAGAACTAAAAAAGAGTCGCACAGGCGATGAGTTAACACTTTACTTTGAAGTCAATAATCAGTGGTACTTCTTTAAATATTACAACAATGTGATGCAAGTACTTTCGTCAAACTCTACATTTACCGAACTAATCAAAGCCGATACGGAGGCGAAAGGAGAGAAAAACAGATTGGCCGAAGACAAAAAGACAGGAAAACGTTCCAATTACCGCTATATATTGAGTAGAGAAGACGAAAAAGATGATTTTCTAAAAAGACTAAATGTAAACTAATGGACAACAATTATTTATTTTTATTTGGACTGATAGCTGCCTATCTGCTGGGCTCCATTCCCACTTCGGTTTGGGTTGGAAAAGTCTTTTATAAAATTGATATTCGGAAACATGGAAGTGGAAATGCAGGTGGAACCAATACAGTTCGTATTTTGGGCTGGAAAGCAGGAATTCCGGTTATCTTTTTTGATGTATTCAAAGGATGGGCTGCCGTTATCATTCTTCCAGATTTTTTTCCATCAACCAATTTGTTCTCTGTTGATTATTTAAATCTTGCATTTGGTTTGGCGGCCGTTATTGGTCATGTATATCCTATTTATGTGGGTTTTAAAGGTGGAAAAGGCGTTGGCACCTTGGCCGGTGTGGGAATGGCTTTATTTCCTTGGGCTATTCTTGCCGCTTTGGGTATTTTTTTAGTAGTCGTTTTTATTACACGTTATGTCTCCTTAGGATCTATTATCGCTGCATTTTCATTTCCATTATTTCTTATTTTTGTCTTTCAGGAAACGTCTATACCGCTTATTTCGTTGGGAGTATTCGCTGCTTTGTTTGTGTTGTTTACACATCGAAAAAATATATCACGATTAATAAATGGGGAAGAAAGCAAATTTGCAGTAAAAAGAGGCATTCACAAGAACCAGAAAACAGATTGAAAAAAAACGCTATACATACCATTCAAAGAATAATTTTTGGCATCCTACTTCTTGTTTTTCAAGTAGCAAATAGTCAGGCCAACCTTCAAAACGAAACGAATTTGAAGGCAAAGGCAGCGGAGTATTTTCTACAAGACAATTATAGCGACGCTTTCCCGCTGTATTCTCAACTACTGAGTTTAGACCCGAAAAATCCGGAACTAAATTATCGTTTTGGTGTTTGTATGATGTTTACACAACGCGCCAATCCGGAAGAACCGCTCAAATACCTCGAAAAAGCAATCAACCAAATAAGCGATGTTGAATTTTACTATTTTCTTGCCTTGGCTTACCAGAACAATTATTTTTTTACCGATGCCATAACCAATTATAAGAAATATCTACAACTTGCCCGAAATAAAGTACGCAAAGATTGGGAGGTGGAACGAAAAATAGCCATGTGCCAAAATGGAATGGAAATGCTTAAGACAGCAAACGATTTGTATGTGATGGAAAAATCGGATGTGGAAAGAAAAACCTTTTACCGCTCTTATGATTTGAACCAGTTTGGCGGTCGATTTCTGAATCTCCCTGAAGAATTTTTAAGCAAAGCCGATCTAAAAAACGAGCAAGGAAATGTTTCCTACTTCAACCCACAGGCGAAATTGCTTTTTTATGCCTTGGAAAATAAGGGACAAAAAGACATTTATTATCGACTTAAACAAGACAACAACGAATGGTCGGAAGCAATTCTTTTAAATAATTCGATCAACAGCATTTACGACGAAAACTATCCGTTTTTTATGCCCGACGGAAAAACGCTCTATTTCAGTTCGAAAGGACACAATACCATGGGAGGATACGATATTTTCAAAAGCGTTTATGATAGTGTTTCAAACCAATGGAGCAAAGCACAAAACTTAAGTTTTCCAATCAATACGCCTTCCGACGACATCATGTTCATCACCGATGCCAACGAAACGATGGCTTGGTTTGCATCGACACGAAACAGTTCGAACAATCTGATTACGGTTTATAAAGTAGGCATTATCAAAAAAAATCCTGAAGCCACCGATTTATCGGGCATTTATTCAAAAGATAAGTTAGCTGAAACCGATTTGGGCCAGATTAAAAACATGGCTCACCTCGATATAAACATCAGCAACAAAGCATTTCAAGAAATTCCTTTTTCTCAAAAACAAAAACTTGAATCGCTTAAAAAAATTGATCCTGCGCGAATTTCACAAAATATTCATCAAGCCAATCTCAATAATATCAACAAACAAATTGCCGTTCAGGAAATGCAAGCCGGACTTAGCGACAGTATAAAAGGAGTTCTCCGCAAGATCGACTTCGATCTAGAAGCATTGAAAACACAATTTTTTCAAACCCAAAATTTTGTAAATACCAAATCAAATCTGGCTAAACAAGGCCAATCAGAAGTTTCACTCCTTTTGGAGAAAGCACAAGAAACAACCTTACCCGAAAGAAGAAACGAACTTATTGACCAGGCCAACAAAACACTTTTCAGTACACTTCGCAATGCACATCAAAGCAATCAACTAATTGAGATTCATCAAAAGTTAGGTCAACAAATTGAAGCAAAGCGACTTCTATCGGAAAATGCAAATATGATTTTTGGAGATATTCAAAAACACATTCTTACCAGAAATGAATCGGAAACGAAGAAAAGTATCACGCAATTAAAAAACGAACTCCAAGAAGCCGACACGCTCACGGATTATACTAAAGCAGTTGATTTTTCGAAAGGGGAATTAATTTATCCCAACTATCCTTCCAACTTGAGTGATGAAACCAAATTTATGGCGTTTGCTTTGGAAAATGCCAGCCAATCGCTTTCGCCAATTGTAGCTACCGAAACACCATACTCAGCCTTTCTTCCGGCGACAGAAAAAATTGCCGAAATTGCAAAACCCATGGAAATTACGAACCGGAAAGAGCAACATAGAGAACAGCTAATTGATCTGAATCAAGCGCTAACCGATCGTATTAATGAGCTAAAATACCAATCGAATATTTTAACAAAAAAAGCGGGGGAAAAATTAGATAAATCGAATAGTGCTTTACTCGAATTTGAACAAATGCGAGAAGACTATTTTGCAGGAAAAATAAAAGATCAAACTGAAGTATTGGCAAAGCAAACCGAGTCGCAAAACATGCTTTATCAATCCTTAGCTTTAAAAAATTACGCCGAAAAAACAGATTCTGCTTACAATGTCGAAATCAAATTGAAAGAACAAATTACAGAACAAATTTTCGCTATTGAGCAAGCATGGCATAGCAATCAACCCGAAAAAGCGGAATCGCTCTTTCGGGCTTTACAAAAAAATAGTACGGAATCGGATATCCAGTCGGTTATTTCCGTGCAATCGTGGATTGAAAAAGATAACAAAAATATTCCTGCTAAAAAAGAGCAAGCCAATCTATCGTTTATAAACTCTCAAACATTAACAGATGAATCCATAAAATTATTGTTGGATGCACAAAAAACGCGAGAGGAAGCAAACAAAAAACCAAATGCTTTCAAACGAAGAGAGTTAATTATGGAGGCAGAAAACAAAGAAAAGGAAGCCATTCAAAAGCAAAACCAAGCAGATAAACAATTGGCAGTTGGGACAAAACTATACGAAGTAATTAAAAAAGCCGAAGCTATCTTTCCTTATTCAGCAGAATTTGAGCCTGCTATTTTGCTAACAGAAGCATCGAAACCCATCCTGAATCCAGAAAAAAGAAAAGAGCAACTAAATGAGCGGCTTGAACTTCGCGAAAACGAAGCTTTGTCAAATCCAAATGTGCAAAATACGCTTTCCGAAACACAAAGTCCACATCTAAACAAAAGCAAACTTCCAGCTATGAACGATGCGATGGCTTATGAAACCAAACATTATCAAGCCCAACTTTTGGCGGAAGATTTAGATATTAACAAACGCGAAACCGTATTTCTTATTCAAAAGGGGAAAACCCTAAAAGGAGAAGAATCCATCGAAAACGAAAGAAAAATCAGCCAAAAACGTAGCGAAGCAGATTCGCTGCAAACGGCTTCAACAAAAGCATTTGCGGAAGCAAAAAATATCTATAATCAATTGCCTGCTGAAAGTAAAAAAGAAGTGGATAATAACAAAAACGATTTCGAAAATTATCTAAATAATGTTCGTAAACGAATAGCGCAGTTGCTCGATGATGTAACCATTTTAAGTCAGCAAGCCGGACAAACCACTGACGAAAACAGCAAACAGACTTTAATCCGGCAAGCCGATGAAAAAGAGCAAGTGGCAATGTTTCTAATATTAGAAGAATTTGAGATTATCGCTCAACGAAATAGGCAAAACTATCGAAAAAATGCGCTCACTATAGAATCGCTCTTTCGAGAAAATTTAAGTTTAAAAGAAAAAGAATTGATGAAAGCCATATTTGCACAAATCGAAAATCTAAATCTTCAGGCTGAAAAAAAACGATTAAAAGCCAAAGATGACGCGCTTTCTTTTACACTTAAAAAAGTGTTGCTTCAAGATGCATTCTCAATAGAATCCAGCGCATTGGATCTACAATTAGAAGCCATTCGAATGATACGTGAAAACGATGTAGAAGGGATGTTGGCTTATCAGCCCAAAGAAAAACAAGCAGAAAAACCGGCCTTGATAGAAGCCCAAAAATTGGTTTCGTCCAAATTGAATACCGGTGCACTTGCCAATTCCAATCAAAAGCAAGCAGTTGCTTCCAAGGCAACAGAAAAGACTGCTGAAAATAATGTCCTAATAAAAGAAGAAAAACCTGAAATCATTGCAGTTGAAAAACAGGAAAATAAACCGGAAATCCTCGTGACTGCCAAAGCGGAAGAAAAACCCGAAATCATTGCAGTTGCTATACAGGAAAATAAATCGGAAACCATCGTAACCGCCAAAGCGGAAGAAAAACCCGAAATCATTGCAGTTGCTATACAAGAAAATAAATCGGAAACCATCCTAACCGCCAAAGCGGAAGAAAAACCCGAAATCATTGCAGTTGCTATACAAGAAAATAAATCGGAAACCATCCTAACCGCCAAAGCGGAAGAAAAACCCGAAATCATTGCAATTGCTAAACAGGAAAATAAATCGGAAACCATCGTAATTGCCAAAGCGGAAGAAAAACCCGAAATCATTGCAGTTGCTAAACCGGAAGAAAAACTGCCTTCCGAAATTGCCAAAACATTAAATCCAGGTCTATTTGAAGATACGAATGAGAATAAAATAAATAGATCCGCCGAAAAGTTAGTCGGCATAGAACAGAAGCCAGAAAATAAAACGCAAAGCAAACTTCCAGAAAACCATCCGGTAGAATCTGTTCCAGCAAATGCCACTACCACAAACAAAAATACCGAAGCAAGTGCTCCAATTGCGAATAAAATTTTCCCAATTGTAAGTCTGGCAAGTACACCCGCAGTGACCCAATTTAGTGTTCAAATAGCGGCAATCAATCAACATACAACAACCAACAATTTTTTAAATGTAATAGAGTTGTTCGCCATCAAAGACGAGGAAAAATCGCTCTATCGGTATTTCTCCGGCAAATTTACCGATCTTACATCAGCCATTATCCGTCGTAATTCATTGCGCGAGCAAGGCTATTCAGATGCATTTATTAAAACATGGAAAGATGGAAAAAGCGTTAGTATAAACGAGGCCATCGGCCATATAGATGAAGCCACGCAAGAATTGATGAATAAAACCACTATCACACTTCCAAGCCAATATAAAAACATCAATTTTTCGGCCTCAAATATAAATCAGCTTCCCGGAACTTATTATTCTGTCCAAGTTGGCGTTTATAGCAGACCACGCACCTCCAACCAACTATTTGGAATCCAACCGCTATTTCACAATAGAACCAAAAACGGTTTGTGGGTTTATTTTAATGGCGTTTATAAAAATATAAACGAAGCCGAAAAAAACAAAGCAAATGTGAACAACAAAGGAATCCCGGACGCATTTATTGTAGCTTTCGATCAAGGAGAAAAAGTCCCCATCGAAAAAGCCCAAAAAGCGATCCAGGAAGGAGCAGCTCAACCAAGCGCCAACGACATTATTAACTTGAAAACAGCCTCAGTAAATATTGACAAACAACTAATCTCAATCGGTCGAACAACAAAATCGGCTGGAAGTACAGTATATAAAATTCAAATTGGTGTATATAGTCAAGCTATTTCTATGGATTGGGTGGCAGAAGATATACCAAACGGTCAAAAAGTCGATTTTTTTGTCAATGAGGCTGGGAAATACGTTTATACTATCGGGAATTTTCAATCGTACGAAGAGGCGGCACAATTCAACAAACAAAAAATCAAAGCACTCGTCAAAGACGCTTTTGTTGTATCCTTCTAAAGAAATGGAATTAAAGGACGACTAAGATGTCCAAAAAAAGAAATAAAAAAGCAGATTATTGAAAAATATCTGCCATGAATAAACGGATTCTAAAGTTAGCGGCTGTTACTTTTTTGATAGAATTGAGCCTCTCCATAAGCTGGGCATTCTTTAGATGACGAACAAGAAGTAGAAGCCAAAGCCAAAATAAATAAGCTTAGTAAAAAAATTAACGTGCGTTTCATAACTTAAAATATTACATCGTGTTTAAAAAGCTAAAATAAACATAATTTTTCTATTTCCATAAATAAAATTCATCAGTCAAAATCACAAAAAATAATCCTTATATAAGAATATCTTCTCCTGCTTTCGCTACACGTATAAATTAATAATTTTGTTGAATAATAAAAAGACAAATGTTAGAAATAAAACCTAAAATCCACGAAAGCTGGTACAAAATACTCAAGGAGGAGTTCGAAAAAGATTACTTCCTACAATTGAAAGAATTTCTTTTGGAAGAAAAAAAACAATATCAAATTTATCCACCGGGAAATCAAATATTTGCAGCATTCGATTCCACCCCTTTTGAAAATGTAAAAGTCGTTATCCTTGGCCAAGACCCCTATCATGGCTATGGACAAGCTCACGGGCTTTGCTTCTCCGTCAATAAGGGGATAAAACATCCTCCTTCTTTAATGAATATCTTTAAAGAAATTGAAAACGATTTGGGAATTCCATATCCTAAAAATGGTAACCTTCAAACTTGGGCTGAACAAGGAGTACTGCTATTAAACGCCACACTAACTGTTAGAGCACACCAAGCAGGATCCCATCAAAAAAAAGGGTGGGAAAAATATACAGATTCGATAATTCTTAATTTATCCGAGAAAAAAGAGAATCTTGTATTTCTGCTTTGGGGGAATTTTGCAATTTCCAAATCTTTACTCATCAATAAATCGAAACACCATATTTTAACTTCAGTACACCCCTCTCCCCTTTCTGCTCATAGAGGTTTCTTAGGCTGTAGCCATTTTTCCAAAACAAATGATTTTTTACAGCAAAAAGGAATAGCCCCAATAAACTGGAGCGTCTAACGAAAATTAGAATAGAATAAGAATTATGTATAAGGATTTTTTTAGAAACCTTGGATATTCCGGTCTATAATACTCCCCAAAATTAGGACAAAACATCAATGACAGTCAAATATCTTTTTGTTTATTTTAAATAATCTGCAGACGAGGGATTTTTTTATCTAAAGCGGATTGTCTTTTTTCTTCCCGTCTTGATAAACGGGAATATGGTTTTTTGCCAGTTAGTAAACTCATTTGTGTTTATTTTGCGTTAATAATAATCAGGATGCTTTGTTCAAAACATCAATTTTTCTTCTATCTATTGATGAAGACCGTTGCAAAACTTCGACTATTTTAAATTTTTATTTTTTGACTCATTTTTATCGTTTTATATACCATTACTCATCCGGTTTGGGTAGGAAACCCATCATTTACTTGGGATTATGTAAACAGCGATACGGAATTTTCGCCTTTTGAATATGGTTTTGCTTATCCTGTATATGCTGTTGATGAAGAAGC
>DYSK01000027.1 GCA_020718315.1 Draconibacterium orientale | reverse complement strand
ATCCGAAGAGGATAAAAATGGTTTTTCTCATGTCAAGTGCTTTTTTATGGAAGCAAAAGTAATGATTTTTAAAATCAATACCGCAGCGATGTCGTTTAGGCTTTTTGCAATGTAAAGGCAAAAGTAGTTCCCAATCCAAGCGTGGACCGCACATTTATGGTTTGATTATGTGCTTCTACAATGTGTTTTACAATGGCCAATCCCAATCCGGAACCACCCGTGTCGCGGGAGCGCGCTTTGTCGGTTCTGTAAAACCGTTCGAAAATACGGGGCAAATCTTCTTTCGAAATTCCCGCACCATTGTCGGTTATTTCAATCAGAATGTATTCGTTCATATCAAAGAAACTAATCTTTATCTTGGGATTTTCCTTTATGCCATATTTGAGGGCATTTCCAATCAAATTGGTCAAAAGTGTATGAATTTGAAGTCGATCGGCTACGACAAAAATGGGCGAATCGTATGTTTTGTTGAATAAAAGTGGACAGTTTTTGGCATTGGCTTCCACTTCGTAGAGGTCAAATATTTCTTTTACCAGATTCAGAATATTGAATCTGACCAATTTTAGTTTCAAGGTATTCGATTCCAGATGAGTAATGGTATCAAGTTCTTCCACAATTTTTATCAATCGATCGAGGCTTTTTTCTGTTCTACTCAAATAAATCTTGTTGATACTTTCGTCTTCCAAACCTCCATCCAGGAGCGTAGATACATAACCTTGGATATTGAAAAGGGGCGTTTTGAGCTCGTGCGAAATGTTGCCAATATATTCTTTTCGGTAGGTTTCCAATCGTTTTAGTTCTTGAATTTGATCTTGATATTCTTTGCTCCAGGCCATCACTTCGTGATGTACATTCTCGATGGTTGGCAAGGATTGTTGGCGTTCGCGCACTTCGGGTTTGCCTCGTTTTTGATCATGAATGGTTTTATAAATGATCTTAATTTTTTGATAGATATAGGTATTGGTATGACTGCGGATAATCCAAAAGGTAAAGAAAACAAAAGCAAAAAAGAGAGCTAAGATGTAGCCAATGTTGAGATTGGATAGCAGATAAATGATTAGGAAACCAATGCTGAAGAATATGCCAATAATCAAAGACATACGAGCGGCCAAATAGGTTGATTCGCGCATGGTTCTCTACTTTATATCTTCAAATTTGTAGCCAACGCCTTTCACTGTTTTAATGCAGTCGATGTTTATTTTTTCGCGAATTTTTCGAACGTGAACATCAATTGTTCTGTCGCCAACAATCACACTATTTCCCCACACATTCGAAAATATCTCTTCGCGCGTAAAAACTTTGCTCGGTTTTGAGGTGAGAAGTTGCAAAAGTTCAAATTCTTTTTTTGGTAGATTGATGTCTTTATTATCAACTATTATGATATATCGCTCTTTGTCAATGGTGAAGGCGTTGAATTGAGTAGAATGTTCAGAGCCTGCATTGTATTCGTCGTTGGAAGGAGCATATCGTCTTAGAATGGAATTTATCTTGCTAAGAAAGAGCTTTGGGCGGATAGGTTTTGTAATATAATCGTCGGCTCCTGCATCGAAACCGGCTATTTGCGAATAATCTTCGGCTCGTGCCGTAAGAAAAACAACCAAACTGTTTTTCAGTTCCGGGATCAGTCGTATTTCGCCACAGGCTTCGATGCCGTCCATTTCGGGCATCATCACATCCAAAATAATCAGAGTTGGGATTATTTCTTTTGCTTTGGCAACGCCATTTTTCCCGTTGTTGGCCGTAAAAACTTGATAGCCTTCTCTTTTTAAATTATAACTTAAAAATTCCAAGATATCGGCTTCGTCGTCAACGAGCAATATTTTAATTGTATTGTTTTCCATTAGATGACTTTAAACCACAAAGTTATCCAAAATCTATAGCATGGAATGAATTTTATATTAAACAATTGTTAAGAGTGTAGGATTTTATTTCTGATTCCGTTTATCTTGGCTTTGTTTTGTGTTCACATATTCCTACTTTTGGATAAAATATTGACTCTAGTAGTATATGGCTGTTTTTAAAATATTAATTGTTGAAGACGAATTGATTAGTTCTCGATTGTTGCAGAATTATTTGATTGAAATGGGCCATAAAATTGTAGGAGTCGTTCCGAGTGGGGAAGAAGCTATCGCCTATATTTTAGATAATTCGCCCGATTTACTGCTCATGGATATTGAATTGTCAGGAAAACTGAACGGAATAGAAACGGTCGAAATTATTCGTCAAACAAAAGATATTCCGGTATTATTTTTGACTGGTCAAACCGATAAATCCTTGATGGAACGTGCAAAAGCGGTGGATCCAATAGGTTATTTATTAAAACCTATTCAATCCGTTCAGCTCGAAATCATTATCGAAATGACCAGAAAGAAAATTTTGGTAGATCAAGAATTGGAAAACTACCGAAAATACCTCGAACGCTTGGTAGTAGATAGAACTCAAGGCTTGGTAAACGAAATAGAAAAACACAAACAGGCTTTAAAACGGATCGAAGAAAGTGAATTAAAGTTGAGTGCTATCACCTCGTCGGCCAACGATGCCATCATTATGTTTGACGAATTGGGGCAAATAAAATTCTGGAATCTGGAAGCAACACGCCTTTTTGGATATGAACAGGAAGATATCATTGACCAAAATATTCGGGTTCTTTTTTCGTCGGATAATTTGAACGACGAATACAGACAAGGCATTGAATTAATTCAAAATGTTATTGAAAACAAACAACATAGCAAAAATATTGAGCTAAGTGCCACTCAAATGAATGGCAGTCGTTTGCCTATTGAAATGTCTATGGCATCGGTAGAAATAGGTGGCGAACTCAATGTTGTTTGTATAGTCAGAGATATTTCTTTACGGAAACAATACCTTCAGGAAATAGAACGCTTTAAGTTGATTGCCGATATTGCTAAATACGGATTGGCTATTACAGATATTAAAGGCCAAATCGTTTATCTGAATAAATATTTTTCCAAAATTCACGGTTATGAAACCAATGAACTTTTAGGTGAAAATTTTCAATTGTTGAGTGCCAAAGATTCGCCCTATTCATTTTCGAAAATGGCAAAAATAAGCTTGGAACAAGATGGCTTTGAAAGCGCGGAAATTTGGCACGTAAAAAAAGACAATTCATTGGTTCCGGTGTTTCTAAACACGGTGGTAATCAAAAACAAAAAGGAGGAACCCATTTTCTTTGCTTTTTCGGGAATTGATATTTCAGAAACCAAAGAATATGAAAGTAATATCCTTAGAGCCAAACAATTGGCCGAAGATTCGGATCGGATGAAAACAGCCTTTCTTTCCACCATATCGCACGAATTAAGAACGCCCTTAAATGCAATCATCGGTTTTGCCGAACTGATCAAAATTGGCGGATTAGAAACGGAAGATATGGCCGATTTCAATGAAGAAATATTGGGAAGCGGATTGCATCTTCTATCTATTGTTGAAGATATTTTGGATGTGTCATTATTGGAAAAGCATGATCTGAAAATTGAAAAAAATATGTTTTCGCTCAATGCATTTATCAAACAAGTGTATGATAAATTCAAAGACAATAAACGCTATGAAAATAAAGATGTTAAATTGGCGATGCGTTTAAACACAAAAACCGGCGATCCTACCGATGATATGATTACTGCCGACGCCAAGAAATTAGAACATATCTTTACAAAACTCATCGACAATGCATTCAAATTTTCAGAAAAGGGAAAAATTGAATTTGGTTTTAAACGTATTAATTCTAAATTTGAATTTTTCGTGAAAGACCAAGGAATTGGTATTGAAAAAGATAAACTAAAGCTTATCTTTGAAAACTTTAGTCAGCTTACCGACGACGAAAATAGAGTTCATGATGGTTTAGGTTTGGGACTGTCCATTGTGAAACATTTATTGGATATGATGGGAGGAGAAATTAGAGTCGATTCGGAAATAGGCAAAGGATCTACGTTTTATTTTAGTATTGAAAATTAATTCGAAAAAGATGAATACAACAGATTTTAATATCAACAATTACGTTTGGGAAGGCAAAAATGTTTTGATTGCAGAAGACATTATGAGTAATTATAACTTTTTGCGTTTGCTGCTAAAAAAATCGAAAGTAAATGTACTCTGGGTCGAAAATGGTAAAGACGCTGTCGAAACAGTTCTCAACAATGATTCGATCGATTTAGTTTTGCTCGATATTAATTTGCCACTTTTAAATGGCTATGAAGTTGTTAAAAAGATTAAAGAAAAACGTCCTAATCTGCCCGTGATAGCACAAACCGCCTATGCTTTGGGTGGCGACAGAGAAAAAAGTCTTGCTGCCGGTTGCGACGATTATGTTTCTAAACCAATTTCGATTCCATTACTACTGAAAAAAATTGATTTCTATTTGGGAAATAAATAAGGACTTCTTCATTCCGAAATCCAGTCGATTGTTTTTATCAATCCTGCATATTTTGCTCTTTTAAGCGCGCTTTTTTCGAACAATTTATCAAATTGCGATTCACTCAACGCATGCCAGTCGGCTTTTCGCATCGCTAACAATTCAGGTTTTGGTAAAAAATCATTCTCCTGGTGAGCCGGCAAAAATTTTAAATTCCAAGGGCAGACATCTTGGCAAATATCGCAACCAAAAATCCAATCGTGGTAAGATTCTTTTGGGCTTCGCTCCGAAACGATCGGAAATTCAATTGTCTGATACGACAAACATTTTCGTGCATCTATTTTTCTTGGCTCGTAAATGGCATTTGTTGGACAGGCATCTATGCATCGCGTGCAAGTGGCACACAAATCTTTCGCCTCCGTAGCATTGTAATCCAGTTCCAGATTGAGTATAATATGACCGATAAAAAAGTAAGAGCCGTTTTTTCTGTTCAGCACCAAGCCGTTTTTACCAATCCAGCCCAGGCCGCTTTTTTTTGCCCACACGCGGTCCATCATAGGAGCGGAATCAACGAAAATCCGAAAGATTAAATCAGGAAAAAAATGTTTGATTTCCTCGGCCAAACGATGGAGTTTCGACTTTACCAGCGAATGATAATCTATGCCATACGCATATTTTGAAATTTTGAAATTGTCGTTGGTTTCAAGTTTTACGGGTGGATAATAATTTTGGAGAATGGTAACGACCGATTTTGCACCTTCAACCAATTTTCGAGGATCGAGACGCATTTCTTTGTTGCGTTCCATATAGGTCATCAAACCGTGTCGGCCTTCTTCCAGCCATTTATTCAATTCCGCTTCCTCCGAAGATAAAAAATCGGCTTTTGAAATACCACAATCCAAAAAACCTAATTCGATCGCTTTTTCTTTAATGAAAGCAGTCAGTTCACTTTTTGAAAGAGAATGATGAATCATGGTCGAAAATTTTGACTACAAGAATTAATCGAACAATTCGTTCTGTCGGGTCGTTCTGAATTTTCCTAAATGACGATAAGCGGTATCTGTAACTTCTCTTCCGCGCGGTGTGCGAACAAGAAAACCCTCTTGAATCAAAAAAGGCTCATACACTTCTTCGATTGTTCCGGCATCTTCGCCCACAGCGGTTGCAATCGTTCCAAGTCCCACCGGACCTCCTTTAAATTTGTCAATCAAAGTAGTCAGAATTCGATTGTCCATTTCGTCCAAACCGTATTTATCTACATTCAACGCATTCAGTGCATATTGTGCAATTTTTAGGTCAATTTTTCCATTTCCCTTAATTTCGGCAAAATCTCGAACTCTTCGCAGCAAAAGGTTTGCAATTCGAGGTGTTCCGCGACTTCGTCGGGCAATTTCGTTGGCGGCATCTTCTTGTATGGGGACATCTAAAATTCCTGCTGAACGGGTAATTATTTTTTCGAGAGTTTCTGCATCGTAATAATTTAAGCGTGCATTGATTCCAAAACGGGAGCGAAGCGGCGCAGTCAATAATCCGGAACGAGTGGTAGCTCCAATAAGCGTAAAATGATTCAATTCTATTTGGACAGTGCGCGCATTGGGTCCCGATTCGATCATTATATCTATTTTATAATCTTCCATGGCCGAATACAAGTATTCTTCTATGACTGGACTCAAACGGTGTATTTCGTCAATAAACAATACATCTTTGTCTTCCAAGTTTGTCAACAAGCCTGCTAAATCGCCTGGTTTGTCCAATACTGGACCGGAAGTTATTTTAATGCCAACATTCAATTCGTTGGCAATAATCATCGAAAGGGTTGTTTTTCCTAATCCTGGAGGGCCATGAAGCAATACATGATCCATTGCTTCGCCACGTCGGCGGGCAGCGTTGACGAAAATATTCAGATTCTCAACCACTTTTCCTTGACCAGCAAAATTGGCAAATTGCCCGGGGCGCAAAACTTGTTCAATGTCTTTTTCGCCAGCGTTCATAAATTCACCGCTCGAATCTAAGTTTTTGTTCATGTGTATAATTTTGATTTCCTTTGGATTAGGATATTAAAATTCTGTTTTCAATTCCGACAAATGTAAGGATATTTTGTTGGATAAAAACCGACTTGCGAAGAATCTAATTGGAAGTTTGTATCGTGTGAGTGGGGCAGTTTTAGATTAATTCCAATCAATCTTCTTTAAATATGGAAAAAATAATTACTTTAGCAAGGAGATAAAGTTGCTTCGTGTTTTTGACCGAAATGATCTTATTTTAGTGATTATGAAAAGCTTATTGGTTTGTAGATAAGCGCATTGGTAAACTTAAAATGAAACTCTATGAAGAATATCATTGTCGCGATGGACTTTTCGAAAGGAGCAAATCATGCTCTAGATTATGCTATCAAATTGGCCAATAAAACGCTTTCTGATATCCTAATGGTATGGGTAGATGCCGACCAAACTAAGGAAACCACCATCGGTTTGTGTAAGAACGAAATTCGTAGAGATGCAAAGATTGAATTGCAACGTATTTCGGAAGAAAAATCGGCTAGTCTTACCGGCGGTATTCTGAAATTGAAACAACGTAAAGGAAAGGTTTATCAAGAGTTGGCTTTGCAGGCAAAAGCGTCCAATAGTTCATTAATTATTGTTGGAACACATGGCTTGAGTGGGTTCGAAGAATTTTGGATTGGAAGCAATGCCTATAAAATTATATCTTATGCCGCTTGTCCTGTTATCAGTATTCGTTTTGATTACGATGTAGAAAAACCCATTCGAACAATTGTTGTTCCTATTGATAATTCGCCCCATTCCACAAAAAAAATTCCCACTGTAGCAAAATTAGCCAAAGCTTTTCAGGCCGATATATATCTACTGGCCATGTACACAACCAATTTGGCATCGCTCAAAAAAACAGTGGATCGAAATTTAATGGAATCGGAAAAATATTTGGCTAAAGAAAACGTTCCTTACATTGCTCAAACACAACAAACAAACAATTTGCCTCTGGCTGTTGTTAGTTATGCAAAGAAAGTGGATGGCGATTTAATTGTAATTATGACCGATCAAGATATAGCCAATCGAAATATTGTAATGGGCGATTATAGTCAAACCATTATCAATCTTTCTCATTTGCCGATTTTAAGTGTAAAACCGGAAAATTTATTTCATTAATGACAAAAAAAATTTTTTCTGCAATCGTTTTGAGTCTGTTCGTTTTGTTCGTTGTGAATGCACAAACCTATAATTCGAATGAAATTCAAGCGGGTTCTTTACATAAGCAACAACAACTTGATTCCTTGTTAATGTTGCACAAAAAAGTAAATTCTTTGCAAAGTTCAGTAGCAGGATATCGAATTCAGATTTATTTTGAATCGGGAAATTATTCGAAAACAAAGGCTTTGGAGGTTAAAAATATGTTTGAGCAGGATTTTTTTGGTATTCCGGCTTATGTGTCATTTAACGAACCCTATTATCGGGTAAGAGTGGGTAATTTCAGAACAAAGATTGAAGCCGTTGGTTTTTTAAAACAAATTCAAATGGCCTATGCAAATGCATTTGTTGTGAAAGATTTGATTTCTTTTGAAAAATTTGATAAAATAGTTGATAAATAATTATATTTACACACCTTAAGGGGGTAATTAAATTCAATTTATATGAGAGCAATAGTAGTAGGAATTGACTTCTTGAATGAATCGCTGGCTGCGTTGAAAATGGCCGTGATTGTTGCAATAAAAGCCAAATCGAAAATTGTGTTGGTTTTTGTAAACAAGCCCGATAAATCGAAGCCAATTTTTAGAACATCACCCGATAAACTAAGAGAAGTAGTCGAGGGTAGATTTAAAGAGTTGATTCATAAATATTCTGTTCAATACGGAGCGGAAAACTTTAATTATAGATTTTGTGAGGGAACCAAAATACATGAAGTTATCAACGAACAAGCCGAAGATTGGCGAGCAGAACTTATTGTTTTGGGGACTCATGGGAAATCGGGTATCAAATTGTTTAAACACTCCATGGCTTTTCAGGTAGCCGAAAGTGCTGTAGTTCCAGTATTAACAGTGAGAGATGGCGCGCAAATCAGCAGTCATATAAAGAAAATTTTGATTCCAATAGATGCCACACTCGAAACACGCCAGAAAATTCCATTTACGGTTCGTTTAGCAAAAATGTTTGGCGCCGAAATTCACATGTTGGCTATCTATCATTCGTCTGTTCAGGCTGTAAAAGAAAATATAGAACGATATACTCGCCAGTCGGCCGAATATTTAGAAGGCAATAATGTAGATTTTGTTGTGAAATCGATCGAAACAACGGATATTGTAAACGAAACAATCCGCTATGCAAATGAAATCAATGCCGATTTAATTTCAAGTATGGCTGTTCAGATAAGCATCACATCAAATCTGTGGAACGGTTGTTTAGCCGAGCAACTTATTGATCAATCTCCTTTGCCCGTTATTACGGTTCCTGCAAAAGAATTGATGAGAACACTGTCTCGTTAATAGAGGGAGAAGGATTTGATTTTAATAAAAAAGGACTGAATTTTTTCAGTCCTTTTTTATTTAATCTTTTTGCAGATACTTTGCCATGATGGTGAGCAATTCGTTGGTTCGAATAGGCTTCAAAATATAGTCGTCGCTGCCGGCTGCAAAACTTTTTTCGCGTTCGCCTTCAAAAGCATAAGCTGTTTGGGTGATAATCGGAATATTCTTATTCAAACTTTTGATAAGTCGAATGGCTTTGTATCCGTTCATGATAGGCATATTGATATCCATTAAAATCAGATCTATTTGTGTGTCGGTCTTGCATGCCTCATAGGCTTCTTTTCCATTTTTGGCCCACAAAACGTTTGCATTTGTAGGTTTAATCGCATGAAATAAAAATTTGTAGTTATGACTTACGTCCTCAACAATCATTATTGTCTTTGCTGCCCAATCGTATTGGCGTGGCGTTTCTATACTCATTATTTCTTTCTTTAGGATAATTTGCAGTTTAATACAATACCAAAATTAACAAATATTTTCAAATTTGTGGAAAAAATCGGCCGATAAATTAATTTCGATTTAAACAGTTCAAATCTTCAAATGCTGTTTCGAGCCTTTTGATGATTGTTTCTTCTCCGGCACGAAGCCATTTTCGGGGATCGTAATATTTTTTGTTTGGTACATCGTCGCCTTCAGGATTTCCTATTTGTCCTTGCAAATAGTCCTTTTTGCTCGTGTAATATTTAAGTATTCCTTCCCAAAAAGCCCATTGTGTATCGGTATCAATATTCATTTTGATTACGCCATACGAGAGTGCTTCACGAATTTCTTCTCTGCTCGATCCCGAACCGCCATGAAAAACAAAGTTGACCGGTTTGGCCGAAGTATGGAGATTGTGTTCGATGTATTTTTGCGAATTGTCAAGAATTTTTGGAGTCAGTTTTACGTTTCCTGGTTTATAAACTCCATGAACATTACCAAAAGAAGCGGCGATGGTGAAATTTGAACTCACTTTTGACAATTCTTCATAAGCATAGGAAACTTCTTCGGGTTGAGTATATAACTTTGAACTATCGGCATCGGTATTGTCCACTCCGTCTTCTTCGCCACCAGTTATTCCTAACTCAATTTCTAATGTCATGCCCATTTTGGCCATTCTTTCCAAGTATTTTTTGGATATCTCAATGTTTTCAACAATCAGTTCTTCGGATAAATCCAGCATATGTGACGAAAAGAGTGGTTTTCCGTTTTTTGCAAAATAAGCTTCTCCAGCATCCAACAATCCATCAATCCAAGGCAATAATTTTTTGGCAGCATGATCTGTATGCAAAACTACGGCAACACCATAAAGTTCTGCAAGAGTGTGCACATGCAAAGCTGCCGAAATGCCACCGGCAATGGCCGATTGTTGTTTGTCGTTTGCTAAGTTTTTGCCTGCATAAAAAGAAGCGCCTCCATTGGATAGCTGTACAATAATAGGAGAGTTAACTTTTTTTGCCGTTTCCAACACGGCATTTAAGGTATTTGTACCGGTAACATTCACTGCAGGGAAAGCAAATTGATTGGCTTTGGCCAATTGAAATACTTTGTTAAGGTCTTTTCCAAATAAAACGCCTGGTTTTACATGGTCGAATATTTTGTTTGACATAAATTATAAATTTTGATAATACGATTGGTTGAATAATACAAATTAAACAAAGGTCTCCTTTGTGAAATCGCTTTCAAAAGTACTAAAAACAATTTGAAAATGGGGGGAATTTTGCATTTTTACCTTTCCGATCCGACAAAAAATTATTGATTGCAAAGATTTTTGATACTCAATCAATTGTTTATCTTTGGAGTTGAAAAATTGTCGGACATGACTGATTTGCTATTTCATAGGAATTTTTATTTGTCGAAATTTTTCGTTTTTTTGGCACTTTTGGTGAATACTACAAGTGGACAAACAGTAGAAAAAATCGTTTCGCCTCTTTCTCAACTTGAGATTCTATCCGACGTGGATTTAAATCAGGCATTGGCTTCTATCGAAACGATGAAGGACAACGCAAGTGATGAGAATTCCGAACTCTTTTTCTTAGAGCTAGAAATGAAAAGAGCAAAGGTCTTATGGCAATTGGGAGCTATTCGCACAGCAAATCAAATATGGGATACTATTAAAAATACGAAACTTGAGAATGTTAGTTCAGAAATCCATGCGCATTTGCTTTTATTGAAATCGGAGGCTTTTCGCGAAACTGAAAATTATTCGCAAGCCTCAGTTTTGCTGGCTAAGGCTGCCAATATTTTCAATAAGCTGGACAATCAAAATGGGATTTTACTTTACAATCTGCACTATGCCGAACTTTACGCCACGCTAAAACAATATCCCAAAGCACTGGAGGCAATTTCAAATGCAATCGAATTGGGCGGCAATCGATTGGCAGTTGATCGCAAAATCGAACTTTATACCAAAAAAGCAAAATGGGAAGGTTTGGCCGGAAACAAAGGAGCTTATTACAAAAATATTGAAATCATTCAAGCTTCATTGGCAAATGAAAAGTCGGAGCTTCTGCCGGCTCGATTGGCAATGGAGAAAGCCAATTATTTTATGCTTGTCCAAAATTTCGACCTTGCATTAGAATATTATTCAGAAGCCGAAAATCTTTTTAAAACCTTGAATAATAGAAGAGAACTGAATGAGATTTATCTGAAAAAAGCAAAATTATTTTCCTTTCGAGATAATGCATTTGCCCAAGTGCTCTATCTGAAACAAGCAAGTAGTCAGGCTCGGCTTCTTGGTGATATTCATTTGGTTCTGGATGCAAAACTTAAATTGGCTCTGGCGTTTTATAATCAGAAAAAGATAGACAGCTCACTGATTTATGTAAACGAGATTGTTCAATCGTCGGCAAATCCAAACCTCAAAATTGCTGCCTACGATTTAGGAAAATCGATTTTTCTGGCGCAAAGGAAATTTGAAAAAAGTCTGAATTTTATGGAATTGAGGCAAAAATTGAGAGATAGTTTGGAAAATAATGCACTAAACCAAACAATCGATTCGAGCCAAACAGAACAAGAGTTTGCCAATTATGAAATTAAAATAGGCGAAGCCGAGAAAGAATGGAATTCTTTACAGCTCAAACATCAAAAGAGTACATTCTTGCTGCGAATAGTGCCTGCCTTGTTGGCTATCATTGCACTTTTTGGCCTTGGTCTGCATTTGTTTTTTCTGCATCGAACCAATAGAAAAAGAATCTTAATTGAAGAAAGAATGTTTTTTTTGCAGTTCGATGCGCATTTTGTTTTCAACGCGCTAACGGCCATTCAAGGATTTATTTTAAAAAACAAAATTTTCAATGCCGAACATCATTTGCAAATATTGGCCGATTTGATGCAATATATTGCAAAATCGGCCAATCAAGAAAAAGTCCCACTTCATGAAGAAATAAGTTTTTTGATGGCTTATTTGCAAATTCAAAAATTGCGCTTTGGCGATGTTTTAAGGTTTGAAATTAAAATAGACGATGCCCTCGACCCCGAAAAATATTCCATTCCGCCTTTTCTCAGCTATCCTTTTTTGGAGTTTGCCATCGAAAACCGCATTCAAAAACAAGAGTCGAAAGGAAGCATTTGTTTAGAATTCAGAAAAAAAGGCAAATGGCTCTTCATAATTTTGAGCGATAGAAACATCGGTTTCTTGGATCAGGATGCTTTCCTGAAACGAAAGAATCTTGAAAACATAAATTTAATGGATCTAACCAAAAGCCGACTAAGGCGCTACAATGGATTTTTAAATAAGAAAGCCGCGATGAAAATAGAAAACCTGAGTGCACAGGAGCAAGTCTTGCACATTCATTTAAAAATAGAATAAATGTCGGTATTAGTAAATTTTGCCATTTTCCCGACAGACATAGGTACTAGCGTTAGTTCGGAAGTGAGTTTGGTCATCAAAATGCTTATGGAAAATAATGTTGCTTTTGAGCTGAATGCGATGGGAACAGTGTTTGAAACCCAAACAATGAGCCAAGCCCTCGAAGTAATTCAAAAAGCATATATTGTTTTGGAAGCGCACGAAAGAGTTTATTTAGTGCTCACTATGGACATCCAGAAAAACAAAAACAAGCGGATTCGGTCAAAAATAGAATCGATACAGAAAAAATTGATCTAAACATTTTGTCTTTTTGTTTTTTTTTTGAAGCATTTTCATTTCGAACTATTTGACTTACCTTTGTCGCCACAAAAAAAATAAGATTTCATGGATAGAAATACAATAACGGGGATTGTACTCATTATTTTAATTTTCGTTTTCTTTAGCTGGCTCAATACACCTTCGTCCGAAGATTTAGCTCAAATGCAACGCAGTCGCGATTCGGTTGCTTTGGCTCAGAAGCAAAATCAAATTACCGATTCTTTGCGAAATGCTGTTGAAAGCAATTTGGTTCAATTTCAGGAAAAAGAAATAGAATCGACCGAAGTATATACCGAAGAAGCAGTGGCTGCAGAACAAAATCTGCGTAAAGATAAGTTTGGCGCTTTTTCAAATTCGGCCGTTGGGGAAGAACATCATCTTCAGATCGAAAGCGACGTTTTAAGAATTGATTTTAGCAATAAAGGCGGTCGTATTTATAAAGCTGAATTGATAAATTTCAAAACCTACGATACATTGCCTTTGGTGCTTTTTCAGGGCGATAGCACTCGGTTTGGTTTTGTGTTCAATGCTGCAAATCGTTTGATCAATACGCAAGATCAATATTTTCAGGTGTTTGTAAACGACAAGCCACTGGATAAAGAAACGAAATTGACGATCAATAGAAATGAAAAAGCCAAAATAGCATATCGTCTTTTCCCCGATATGGAAGAGGGCTTTAATCAAAACCAATACATCGAGTTTAGCTATACCGTGATGGCCGATTCGTATATGATTGATTTCGATATTCGATTTGTGGGCATGGAAAACGTTTTAGACAATCGCAATCAATACGTCGAATTCAATTGGTTTCAGAACTTAAGAACCCAAGAACAAATTGTAGATCAATACAATGGCGCAGGTATTTATTACAAATACTACCAAGACGATGTGGATAATATGGCCGAAAACAAAGATGAAAAAGAATCGCTCAAAGGAAAATTGGCCTGGATTTCGTACAAACAACGCTTTTTCAGCACCTCTTTAATTGCCAAAGATTATTTTATAAGCGCAAATATAGAACAAGCTCATTTGCCATCAAAAGATAGTAAATATGAAATAAGCATGTCAACGGATATTGGCTTGCCCGTTGAGAACGTCAAAGATTTTACGGTTGAAATGCAAATGTATTTAGGTCCGAATGAATTTAAACGTTTGGAATCCTACAATATGGATTTGGAACGTCAAATTCCAATTGGTTGGGGATTCTTTCTTCTGTCGTGGCTCAACAAATACATCGTTATCAATGTGTTTCACTTTTTAGGTGGTTTGGGTTGGAATTATGGAATCGTAATTTTAGTGCTCACCTTGCTGCTCAAATTATTTTTGTTTCCAATCGCCTACAAGACCTATAAATCGACCGCCAAAATGCGAATTTTGAAACCTGAAATTGACGAGATAAACGAAAAATTCAAAGACAAAGACGCAATCAAAAAGCAACAAGCTACCATGGATTTGTACAAAAAAGCCGGTGTAAATCCGATGGCCGGATGTATTCCGATGCTTTTGCAAATGCCCATCTTGTTTGCGATGTTTCGGTTTTTCCCGGCTTCCATTGAGTTGCGTCAGAAATCTTTCCTTTGGGCACACGATTTGTCAACCTACGATTCCATTTGGACATTTCCGGGTGGCTTTTCAATCCCTTTCTATGGCGATCATGTCAGTTTATTTACTTTGTTGATGACTATTTCTACCATCATGTACACCAAGGTGAATAACGATATGATGGGAAGCAGTACGCAGCAATTGCCGGGAATGAAAACGATGATGTATCTGATGCCCATCATGTTCCTTGGGATTTTCAATAATTATGCAGCCGGATTGAGTTATTATTATTTTCTGGCTAACATGATTACTTTTGGCCAAATGTGGGTGATTCGTAAAACCATCAACGAAGACAAGATTCATGCTCAAATACAAGCCAACAAGCTGAAAGCACCTAAGAAAAAATCTGGTTTTCAGAAACGTTTAGAAGAAATGGCTAAACTGCAAGAAGCCAAGAAAAAATAAAAGAAAAAACCCTCGATTGAAATCCAATCGAGGGTTTTTTTATTTCTTAGAAAGCCGTTTGGCGGTTTTCTTTTTCATCACCGAATAGCCAAACTTGCCAATCAGTTTTCCAACTTCATAATATGAGCCATGCGAATACACAATGGGACGACTTTTGTGAAAATCAAATTTCTCCGTTTCTGCATCAAAGAATTCTTCGCTCGCTTGAACATGAACCACTTCGGCCAAAAACATATCGTGCGAACCCAACGAAATGATCTGAGTCACCTTGCATTCGATATTGATTGGTGCTTCTGCAATAATTGGAGCTGAAACCTTTTCGCCCTTTACGGCAGTTAGTTTCATCTCTTTAAATTTATCAAAATCGCGCCCCGATTTTACGCCACACCAATCCGTAGCATAAGCTAGTTCTTTGTTTGTAAGATTGATTACAAATTCGCCGCTCTCCGATATCAACTGATGAGAGTGTCGGCTCTTTCGAATTGAAACGTAAGCCATTGGAGGCGTTGTATTGGTGGTTCCTGTCCACGCAATGGTAATGATATTGTACTTTTCCTGACTGTTTCCACAACTTACCATGGCTGCTGGAACCGGCGAAACCATCGTTCCGGGTTTCCAATGTATTTTTTTTATCTTGCTGTTCATCATTCAAACATACATTTTTTCCAAATGCCACACGTATTATCTCTGGCTTTTGTTATTAATTTCTATTTTTACACTTTTAAAAGAAAAGCAAGTGGAAGACTTCAATTCTAAAATATGTAGAAGTGCTTTTTTCGATTCATTGGAAAATGCAAATTTGGCTTTTCGTCAGCCGCATCTTTTTGCCGAGCTTCGTTTTGATTTGTCATCCATTTCGGTCCGTTTGATGGAAAAATTGATTTGGCCCGAAAAAATTATTTTTACATGCCGGGCCGGCACATTGAGCGAAAAAGAACGGTTTGAAGCCTACCAGATTGCATTGAAAAAGGAAGTCGATTTTATCGACATCGATTTTGAAGTGGATTTGGATCTGCTCTTTGCCCTACAGCCTGAAATTGGAAACTCCAAAACAAAACTTATTCTTTCGCAGCACAATTTTTCGGAAACTCCATCTCTCAAAATCCTGAAAGTCAGCACCCAAAAAGCCTTCGATTTAGGTGCCGACATAGCTAAAATTGTTAGCACAGCGAGGCAAATTTCAGATTTAGAGCGAATCTATCATTTGTACACTCATTTTGATCGGTTGGTAGCTTTTGCCATGGGCGAGTTGGCAATCGAATCGCGGGCAAAAATTTTGTTCTTAGGAGCTCCTCTTACGTATGCCACTTTTTCTGAAAAGGAGCAAACGGCAGCGGGACAATTGAATTTTCAACAAACCATCGATTTGTATAACAAGCTTAAATCCATCAATATATGAAATTAGCTGTTGTTGGAAATCCGATTGCTCACAGCAAAAGTCCGCTCACCTTTCGTTTTTTGTTCGATGCAGCAGACATGGAATTTAGCTACGAAAAATTACTTGTAACATCGGCCGCTGAGATTCCTGCTCTTTTCAAATTGGGCTATTCCGGCATCAATATTACTTCGCCTTTCAAACAAAGTATTTTGCCATTTTTGGACACTGTTTCTGTCGAGGCTAGCCAGATTGGTAGTGTGAATACGGTAGTCTTAAAAAACGGACTACTGAATGGATTCAATACCGATTATCTTGGTGTTCAAAATGCATTATTTCAAAATAATATCGAGCTGAATAATAAAAAATGTTTGATTTTAGGCGCTGGCGGTGCTGCAAGAGCAGCTATTTTCGCCCTAAAGAGTCAGAATGCTATTGTAAAAATTTGCAATCGGACCAGCGAAAAAGCACAAGCACTGGCCAACGAATTTGGAGTCGGATTTTGCGAACAAAACGAGCTCGCAAAAGTTCTTTCAGAAACCGAAATCTTAATTGATACTTTGCCCATGGGCATTCAATTGATAGCGCCAAGCCACTTGCATCAAAATTTGATTGTCTTGGATGCGTCGTACCCAAAATCTGTTTATAGCGAAAAAAACGTTGGGAAATTAATTGGAGGCGAACATTGGCTTTTGCAGCAGGCATTGCCAGCCTTTGAACTGTTCACCGGCATCGACCTGAAAGATATTGATTACAAGCAGAAAGAGCTGCTCAATTTGCTAAATAAATCCTAAAAACTGAATTATGAATACGTTTGGCCGAAAATTTAAGTTATCCATTTTTGGAGAATCACATGGCAAAGGAATTGGAATTGTAATAGACGGATGCCCAGTTGGAATTCATTTAAAAGAAGAAGATTTTAAAATTGATTTTAATCGCCGAAGAAGCGGTGCTCGTGGCACTACACCTCGTATTGAGCCAGATTTGCCCGAAATATTAAGCGGTGTTTATCAAGGAAAAACCACCGGAAGTCCAATTGCAATTGTGTTTAAAAATACCAATACACAATCGCATGATTACGATGAAATAGCGGAAATTCCGCGTCCCGGTCATGCCGATTTTACCGCTAAAGTGAAGTATCAAGGATTGAACGATCCACGTGGTGGAGGTCATTTTTCGGGACGAATCACATTGGGATTGGTTGCTGCGGGTTTTATTGCAAAAAAAATTCTTTCAAATGTTCAATTTGATGCCAAAGTGATTGAAGTTGGCGGAAGCTCAAATATTCAGGAAATGGTTGAAAAAGCTTTGGCCGAAGGCGATTCGGTTGGTGGATTGATAGAATGCCGCGTAAGCGGATTGCCAGTGGGTATTGGCGAACCGTTTTTTGATTCGATCGAATCGATGATTAGCCACTTAATCTTTTCCATTCCCGCCACCAAAGGCATTGAATTTGGTGATGGCTTTGCTGCTTCCAAGATGAAAGGCAGCGAACACAACGATTCTTTTGTCGATGGAAATGGAAAAACCCGCAGCAATCATGCCGGAGGAATCAATGGCGGAATAAGCAATGGCAACGATTTGGTATTTCGTGTAGCCGTAAAGCCTACATCGAGTATTCAAAAAACGCAACACTCGTTTAATCTCTTAAAAAACAAAATGGAAGATTTCGAAATTGTTGGTCGCCACGACGCTTGCATAGCACTTCGTATTCCTGTAATCATTGAAGCAGTAGCTGCAATTGCAATTGCCGACTTGTTTTTGATTCAAAAGCATTGATTCAAAAGCATTGATTTATACGCTTTTTTTCTTTTCGAGAAGCGAAAAAATAACGTATTTGTTGTAGAAATAGACCGTTGCCAAGGCGAAAATACTTGCAATAATTCCTAAAAAAGCATTGAAAAACGGCGGAGAGGTCAATGCCATCCGAATAATCAAAGTAGCCACCGCAAAGGCCGAATTGCGAAAAACCACTAAATACGAATAGCTGTACCTCAAACTGAGTAATACCAGAAATATATCATTGTATATCAATATGGTATAGAAGTTAGTGAAAAAGTCGAAAATCACATCGTGCTGAAAATATAAGTATAGATCATAAAATCCGCTCACGAAAAAAATAAAGAAAAGCAGCAAGGCGCAATTTTTCTTAAAGAGGATAAACCGTGTTTGATCTACCGGGTCGGAGGTGATAGGAGCATGCTTTAGAATCTGACTAATCAAAAGAATGAAAACAAAAATAATTAATGCGCCAAAAGCATCCGAAAGCATTGCAGCCAATGGGTTTAAGATCTCTTGCCAAGGCAGATCGGTATTTAAATTCCCGAAATGCTTAAACGAAGAACGAAGCAAAATCAACGAAAATATCTCAAATTGCTTCAACAAAGAGGTGGAAACCGAACGTGCCAAAGCAAATATCAATCCGATCACTTCAACAAGCAATAAAAGTGAAAAGGCGGCTTCAATTGCAAAATATTTATTGATAGAAATCCAATCGGAAAGAATTTTGGGTAACAAACCGAAATAATGCAGCAAACTAACTGCTACGGAAAGAAGAAATACTGCCACCAAGATTCCACCAACCAATCGGTGGTTTCGCTTGCTCTCCCAATACGAATGAAACTGATCGAAAAGGTGGGAATTGAAAAAGAGAAGTTTCGACATCATAATTTTGGCAATCTTTTTATCCAATTTTATCTGAACCAAACAAATATAAAAATAATTGCATTCTACGGCAATTGAATTTTATATTATTCGGTCTAATTTATCAATTGTTGAAAATCTGCTTGCTCTGAACCGAAGGCGAATGCGAAAAATTGCTATTAAACGGAGTCGTTTGCAGTTAGTTTTAACTCAAATGATTGAATAGTATGCGATTAGAGTAAATGGGTCTTTGCTTCAATTAAAAACCGGCTGTTAACAAAATTTCTATTCTTCGGCACTTCGGGCTGGTAGATGTACATAAATTCGTGTTCAATTCTAACGATCATAGTGTTTATTGAAATAG
>DYSK01000026.1 GCA_020718315.1 Draconibacterium orientale | reverse complement strand
AATTTTTTTCATCTCAAAAAGGGTTTTTAATTTTACCAAACTTAACAAAAATAAGTCGTTCACCGAAAGCCATAAACATAAAATTATTTTCAGGAAAAATAAGTAATTTCGCAAACTTAAAATCTTGAAAATATAAAACCTGAAGAGCATGTTACGTACGCATAATTGTGGAGAATTAAGAATTTCGGATATTGGGAAAACGATAAAATTAAGCGGTTGGGTTCAACGCTCTCGCGATTTAGGCGGAATGACTTTTATCGATCTTCGCGACAGGTATGGAATTACCCAATTGGTTTTCAATATGGAAACACATGCTGTGTTGTGCGAACAAGCTCGGAAATTGGGACGCGAATATGTGATTCAAATAGGAGGTCTTGTTGCCGAAAGAAGCAATAAAAACGCAAAACTTTCGACCGGAGAAATTGAGGTGATTGTTGAGCAAATTGTAGTTTTAAACAAAGCCAAAACGCCTCCTTTTACGATCGAAGACGAAACCGACGGTGGGGAAGAACTTCGTATGAAATACCGGTATCTCGATTTGCGCCGAAATCCTTTGCGCAAGGCATTGGAATTGCGCCATAAAATGGCCATCACCACACGCAATTATTTAGATAAATTAGGTTTTCTGGATATCGAAACGCCCTATTTGATAAAATCGACACCCGAAGGAGCACGCGATTTTATTGTTCCTTCTCGGATGAATTCCAATCAGTTTTATGCTTTACCTCAATCGCCTCAAACATTTAAACAATTGCTCATGGTTGCCGGATACGATCGCTATTATCAGATTGTAAAATGCTTCCGCGATGAAGATTTGCGTGCCGATCGCCAGCCGGAATTTACGCAAATAGATTGCGAAATGGCCTTTGTGGAACAAGAAGATATTTTGAACACTTTCGAAGGTTTGACACGTCATTTGTTTAAAGAAGTAAAAGGCTTGGAAATAGCTGCTTTTCCTCGGATGACCTACAGCGATGCCATGAAATATTACGGCTCCGACAAACCTGATATTCGTTTTGGAATGCGCTTTGTAGAGTTAAATGAATTGGCGAAAAACCTCGGATTTTCTATTTTTGAGGAAGCAGAACTGATTGTTGGAATCAAAGCCGAAGGACTTGCCGAATATTCGCGAAAACAACTCGACCAACTCACTGATTTTGTAAAAAAACCACAAATTGGAGCAAAAGGAATGGTTTATGTAAAATGCAATGCCGACGGAAGTTTTAAATCGTCGGTAGATAAATTTTACACCGAAGCTCAACTAAAAACCTGGGCTGATAAATTTGAAGCCAAGGCAGGCGATTTATTACTTATTTTATCAGGAAATGAAGAAAGTGTTCGCAAGCAATTGGGCGGATTACGTTTAGAAATAGCCAATCAATTGGGTTTGCGAAATCCTAACCAATTTGCTCCCTTGTGGGTGTTGGATTTTCCTCTTTTGGAATGGAACGAAGACAGCAAACGGTTTTTTGCCATGCATCATCCTTTTACCAGTCCAAAACAAGAAGACATTGCCCTGCTCGATATCGATCCCGGAAAAGTACGTGCCAATGCCTACGATTTGGTAATCAATGGAGTGGAAATTGGAGGCGGTTCCATTCGTATTCACGATAGAGAGTTGCAAAAACTCATGTTCAAACATTTGGGTTTTACCGAAGAAGAAGCTCAAGCACAGTTTGGTTTCTTAATGGATGCTTTCGAATATGGTGCGCCTCCTCATGGTGGTGTTGCTTTTGGTTTCGACCGAATCACTTCTTTGTTTGGCGGCTCTGATTCCATTCGTGATTACATTGCATTTCCAAAGAACAATTCTGGCCGCGACATGATGATTGATTCGCCTTCGCCGGTGGCTCAAGAGCAATTGGACGAGTTGATGTTGGAAATCGTGAAAGTGAAAAAGACAATCCAATAGCACGTTTTTTCGGTTTATTTTCTTTCTCCAACCCATAAATTCTAATTTCCTGTTTAGCAAAACTCATGGCTTGCGAATGGTTTTTGTTCATGCTTTCGTTCTTATTGGATGATTGGCGGAAATAATCATATTGACTTTCGCCTTAGGAATGTCTAAATTTGAATTTATATTTCAATAATTTTGATGGTTAGAAACGGGTAATTCACTCTCGAAATGGAAAAATACACTGGAATTTTTTATTGGATGCCGCGAATTATTTGCATACTCGCCATCTTGTTTGTGAGTTTGTTTGCAGCCGATTCCTTTTCTGCAGAACTAACTATTTGGCAACAACTTTCCGCCTTCGCCCTACATCTCGTACCATCGTTTATCTTGATCGTTTTTCTGGTAATTGCATGGAAATGGGACTTCATTGGCGGAATCATTTTTATATTTCTTGGCCTTGGATTTAGTCCAATTATTTTCGTGCATAACTATAAAATGAACCAGTCAATCGGAATGAGTTTGGGCATTATCTCTTTAATCACGTTTCCTTTTATATTTGTGGGAATTCTTTTTGTTTTGAACCATTTTTTTCGCAAGCGCTTTCCAAAAAAAGGATTGCACCATGCGCATTCCTAAATAAAAAAGTATTGTTTGCGCAATTTGTAAAAACAAAAAGCAGAAATTCATTTCTTTTCTATCTTGTTTTCATTCGCATCCATTTGTTTGGTTTTGCGAAAAAACAGATCTACTCCTTGCCAAATATTTGTTAAATAGACAAAAAGCAATCTCTTTTGCTATTCAATTCCCTTTGGGAGAACTATCTTTGCGCCACAAAATAAAGTTGAAAAATCGTTATGAAAATTACTAAAAATAAAGTGGCCACTTTGAGCTACACACTGAACGTTGATGGATTTGAAGGTCGAGTAATTGAAAGTATTGGGAAAGAAGAGGCTGTAGAATTTATTTTTGGAACAGGAATCATGCTGGCTGCCTTCGAAAATGCCTTGGAAGGAATGGAAAAAGGAGCGGCTTTCCGTTTTCAAATTCCAGCCGAAAAGGCTTACGGTCGGTTTAATCCAAATGCGGTGGTCGAATTGCCCAAAGATATTTTTTTACGTGATGGCGTTTTAAACGATGAGATTTTATTCATCGGGAACGAAATTCCTATGATGGACCGTTCGGGCAAAAGAATGAATGGAATAGTAAAAGAAGTAACAGAAACGAAAGTGCTTATGGATTTCAATCATCCCATGGCCGGAAAAGATTTATATTTCACCGGTTTGGTTTCTGATGTGAGAGAAGCTACTTCCGAAGAGCTAAATCCGCCAGCACATAGTTGTGGTTGTGGCAGCGGACACGACCACGATCACGGTCATAATCATGGTCATAATCACGATCATGGCGGTTGTGGATGCGGCAGTTCCGACTCTTCGAACGATAGCTGTTGCTCTTCCGAAGAAAAGGGGCATGGCGGTTGCGGTTGCGGCGCGTAGCTCTTTTGACAACGGAGAACCAAGAAATTTATTCGCCAAAAATTTTTTCAAAGTCGAATCAGAATGCCATAGCAATGTGTAAAACATTGCTTTTTTTGTTTTCTTAACATTTCTATTGCACCAACAATGGTTCTATTAAAAAGTATTTCCCTTACTTTTGCCAGCGAAACTTCAGATTCTCTAAACGATGCGTATTTTTAAAACTCCATTCATAATCACCCTTTTATCTGTATTCATATTCAGCGGTTGCACTCAAATAAAAAAAATCAGTCAAAAAAAGAGCAGCCCAAAAACGGAAAAAGCTGGTGAGCCGAAAATACGCCTCTTTGCACGTGCATCTAAAATACAGACTGATACAATCGTAAAGGACACATTTTCGTTGATAGAGCCGAGTATTGATAGCCTTAGCGAGGTAAATCAGCTTTTCGATACTTTGGCCTTTGCACAATCTTTCAAGAATCCTTTTGGAAAAGATAGTTCCATCGAAGAAGATCTAGCATTGCTGAACGGTTCGGCGGTAGTTCACCAATTGGATAGCTTAGCAAAGCTTAACTTTTACGATCGCCATCATTTCGAAACCGACACGGCCATATTGAATGTGTATCGGTTTGCTCCGGGCGAAAAACCCACTTATTCCGACTCTGTGTATGCATTGCGAATTGGTATTTTAGATTCTAAAACGCCGATTGATCTGGAATACAATGAACATGTAAAAGGATACATTAAACTTTATGCCGACAGAGCCAGCAAACAAACGGCACGGATGCTTGGCTTAGCCGAAGTTTATTTTCCATTGTTCGAAGAAGTACTTGATAAATACAACATACCACTCGAATTGAAATATTTGGCTGTGGTAGAAAGTGCTTTGAATCCAACAGCGGGCAGTCGGGCAGGAGCCAAAGGACTTTGGCAATTTATGTATGGAACAGGAAAACTTTACGGTCTCGATCAAAATTCGATGGTTGACGATCGTTTTGATCCTTACAAAGCCACCGAAGCAGCAGGCCGGCATTTGCTTGATCTTTATGCTATTTATGGAGATTGGAATTTGGTTTTAGCTGCTTACAATTCGGGACCCGGAAATGTGAATAAAGCAATCAAAAGAGCCGGTGGATTGAAAAACTATTGGGCCATTTGGCCGTATTTGCCACGCGAAACAAGAGGTTATGTTCCCGCTTTTATAGCTGTTAATTATGTGTTTAATTATGCCGCCGAACATAATATTTTTCCGGTGGATCCCGGAATTTTATACCACCAGATAGACAGTGTAAGTGTGCGCGATGTGCTTTCGTTTGATCAGATTGCCGAATACATGAATATCCCAATTGAACAAATCGAATTTCTGAATCCAGCATACAAAGTGGGAATCATCCCTTCCTTAAACGAAAAAAATTACGTTCTGCGTTTGCCAAGAAAATACATCACCTACTTTATTGAGCATGAAGACAGCTTGTATGCGTTCAAATCGGAAAAAGGCATGGAGCACCAAAATTTAATGTCGAAAATAAAGGAAGCCAAGCAACGGACGGTTCATATTGTTCGAAAAGGAGAAAATCTAGGATCGATAGCCCATAAATACAATACCAGTGTTGCCCGTTTGCAATCGTGGAATGGATTGCGCAATTCGCAAATATTTCCGGGGCAAAAACTAATCGTTTACAGTCCGGGAATTTCCGCTCCGCTTTCAACGAATTCAGTTCAAAGCAGTGCCGAAACAAAAAGCTACCACCAAGTGCAGCAAGGCGAAAATCTGGGAACAATTGCCAAAAAATATGGAATTACCATCGAGAATTTGCGCAAATGGAACAATATGAATGACAGCTTAATTCATCCCGGTCAGAAACTGCTATTGAAACCAAACCGGGAAGAAGAAAATAGCTCGGTTCAAAAAACAGAAACAAAAACAGCAGAAACAAAGACGGGCATTCATACTGTAAAAAATGGAGATACACTTTGGGATATCGCCAAGAAATACAAAACTTCAGTCGATCGAATTAAATCTTTGAACCATTTGGGAAGTTCTTCAAAATTAAAACTTGGCCAAAAACTTAAAATACCTCTAAGTTCGTAACGTGTAGATTGGAATGATTTTTGTTTCTAACGAAAAATTCAGCGCAAAATCAATAAAGAACTTTTCTATGTGGCAAATCAATTCTAATAAGTCGAAAATGCTTAAACGGTTCATTTTTTATTCAATTCTTTTTTTCGGAATCATTGGTCTCAATGCGTGTTCGGAGAAGGAGAAAACCTCCTCCAAGATTCCATCGACCGGTGGCCCCAACGAAATGCTGGTGATCACCCAAAATATTTCTCAGTGGGAGGGCGAAATGGGCGACAGTATCAGGGCGGCCTTTGCTTGCGAAATGCCTGTTTTGCCAATCGCCGAAGCGGAGTTTAATCTTGTGAATATTAACGAAAAGTCGTTGGAGAAGCAAATGTTTAAAGCGCATCACAACTTATTTATCATTGAAATTGACGCCAAATTTACATCCGCTTACGCCGAAACGCGAAAAAATTTGTGGGCAGAGCCGCAAATTGTAATCAAATTAAATGCGCCAACAGAAGAAGCTTTTTTGATGGAATTTCAGAAAAACAGAACTACTTTTTTAGAACTATTCAGAGAGAACGAACGTATTCGGATAATCAATTCCTATGCTTCCAAGTTTAAAGACTTAAATATTGCCCGTGCATTGAAAAAGAACTTTCACTTGGAAATGAATGTTCCAAAGGGCTACAATATGGCTGTTTTGGAAAGTAATTTTGCTTGGTTGCGCAAGGAAACGACCACCAATTCGATGAATATTCTGGTTTATACTTATCCCTACAAAGATACAACAGCTTTTAATCCGGATAAAATTAAGCAGAGCCGAAACTTATTGACCAGCGTAAAAATCCCCGGCCCAACCTTGGACTCTTACCAAAAAATTGAAGACGATTACATTCCATTACAAGTTCGAAATATCAGTTTCAATGGTCATTATGCCACCGAATTGCGTGGTTTGTGGGATGTGAAGAACGATTTTATGGGAGGGCCATTCATCTCTTATACCTTTGTAGATCAACGAAATAATCAAGTGGTAACTGTTGATGGCTTTCTTTATGCGCCTAAACAGAAAAAAGCCGTTATGCAGCGCGAAATAGAAGCTATTTTGTGGTCAACAAAACTTTTAAACGATTAACTTCTTAGCATTTTAGCTGCTGCTTTCGTAATGATGTTACGAGGGACAAAGCGTTGCATAAAATTAAGGAAAGAATTTTGTGCTCCGTAAATGACCATCGTTTTATTCTTCTGCATGGCTTTGAATGCAAACTCTGCCACCAACATGGAACTTGGTGCTTCATTGAAAAAATTCTCGTTCATTCCGGCTTCTTCCTGAAAACCAGATTGAGTAGCCCCAGGACAAACCGTTGTAACATGAATATTTAAAGGCTTTAATTCATATGCAATGGCCTCCGAAAAACTCAGTACATAGGCTTTGGTAGCTGCATAAACAGCAAAATTGGGAATGCCTTGAAATGCAGCTGTGGAGGCAATATTTAAGATATGACCCTCGCCTTGTAGTGCAATCTGTGGCGCTATCAGCCTACACAATTTGGTTAGTGTAATCATATTTAGCATCATCATCGATTCTATTCGTGATATACTTTGCTTACAAAACGCACTGTAATCGCCAAAACCTGCGTTGTTTACAAGTACATCTATCGATAATTTTTTTTGCTCAATAATTTCCGACAGTTGTTCGGCACTATTTTGTTTGGCCAAATCCAGAACAATAATAACAGGTTCGATCGAAAAACTTTTCTGTATGTCTTCGGCCAAATAGTTTAAAAGATTTGCTCGTCGTGCTACTAAAATGGGTAAATAATGATGCTCTGCAAAAACCCATACCAATTCTTTGCCAATACCACTTGAAGCGCCCGTTATGAGAACTGTTTTCATAAAATATCAGATTACGTTAATTTGCAAAAAAACAAAAAAATGAAAGGGGATGATCATTCTTTTGTGAGGCTAAGATAAGCAATTTTGATATTCCGTTGCAATCTTATACTACAATGTTATTTTTAAATTAGTTTTTCTCCACCAAATTCTTCGATTCGGATATAGGGAACGCGTTTTGCATTCAATCCCATTTCTTTCCAAATCACATTTGCGGCTACTTCCCACTTCAAAGCACTTACTCCCGGATGCGAGCCAACAATACGATAAGCATCTTCTTTATAGAAAACTTCTAATCGTTCGTTGGTTTGAGGATTAATGGTTTTTAGATCGTGAAAATTGAATTCCAAGCGGAGTCCAGTGTCGAAGACCAATTCTATTTTTGCGCGAAACAAATTTACATCTGCTTTGCCGAGAAGGGCTAATTTTCCGCTGGAATTGTTTTTATAGATCAGCATATTTTTGTCCGAGAAAAAAGCTTCTTCGGATCGACTCACATATTTTGCATGTATGGAATGTGCAAAAGTTTTTTCTTCCCAATTATACCAGTCGCGAATATTGTTGAAATGCAATTGCCCTTTCCCCTTGCGTTCAAAAAAACCGTATTCGTCTATGTGGATGCTGTATTGGCATTGATCGCACCAAAAATCGTTTCCATTCGCCTGAAACGAATCAATAGCAATACATTCGGGACACAAATAAAGCGCATGTCCGATGTGTTGAGCACGTTGCCGACTTCCTATTTTTATCATTCTTTGCTCTTGATAAGCTACTTCATCGTGCGACAAGGCGTTGCTTAGCTTTTCGAAAAGTTCTTCCGTGCTCAGTTCAACGACTTGTTTTTGAGTAAAAAGCAACTTGTATTCAACTTCCATTGGATAACGCCTCATTTTGTATGCCCAGCGAGGATGCATAAGATTCATTCCTTTTAGAAGCGGAACAACAACCGGCACTTTCAGAAGTTTGATCAATTTCCCAATAGAAGGATCCATTGGAGAAGTGTTTCCCGACCAATTGCGAACAGCCTCCGGGAAGATGCCCACATTTTCGCCTTGTTTGATTACAGCAACAATGTCACGGATTACTTGACTGTCGCGCATATTTTTCTTTTTTGGAATCGTGCCCAATCGTGTGAGAAAAAAGCGAAAAATAGGATTCCGAAAAACAGCGTCGGAAGAAACAAAATGGATGAAATGAGGCATAAAATATCCGGCCACAAAAGGATCCCAAAAGCCAACGTGATTGGACAAAACCAAATAGGGCGAGCGTAATTCTTCAACTTCCTTTGGCATTTTCTTTTTAATATGGAAATAGCGGGTAAACAAAAAGAAGAAGATTTCGACCAGAAACCGAATGCCCAAATTTGTTTTGTAAAGTTTCTTTTGATTCATCCGTTTTTATTTTTGATTGAAAAGTTGTAGAACCGCAGCGGCCATTGTGGAAACTCCCGTTTTATAGGTCGGCTCAAAATCGGGGAAAAACGCGGCATTGTGAAGCCCCGGCAATACTTTTCCATTTTTCATAAAACCTTGATATTTTTCTTCATTCACTCCACCAAGCCAAAAGATGGCAATTGGAATTTTCTCTTCAGTGCGTCCGTATTTTCCGAAATCTTCGCCCACGGTGAGCGGTTCAACCAATAAAACATTCGCATCGCCCAAATGGTCTTTCATGGATTGAACCACATCCATCACCAAATCGGAGTTGTTCATTACGGGCGGCGTAAACTGATTGGATGCTTTTACGAGTGGCCATTTTTTCTCGGGTAAGCCTGCCGAAATAGCAATTCCACGTGTAATTCTATTCAGTGCTGCAAGGATTTGTTGATAAACGGCATCATCAAAAAAGCGAACTGTCAATTGCAAATCAACTTCGTCGGGAATAATATTGTGTTTGCTGCCTCCATGTATGGATCCAACAGTAACCACAGCCGGATGAACGGGATTTATTTCGCGGCTCACAATGGTTTGAATATCCAAAACAATGCGTGAGGCCAAAACAACGGGATCGATGGTTGTATGAGGCATTGCGCCATGTCCACCTTGTCCAAAAACTTTTATATCAATGCTGTTTACTCCTGCAAAAATGGAACCCGGAAAATAGCCAATTGTTCCGCTTGGAAGTTCGGCGCTCACGTGGTAAGCCAGCGCATAGTCCGGTTTCGGAAAACGTTTTAAGAGTCCATCGGCAATCATCGCATTCGATCCGCCACTAATCTCTTCGGCTGGTTGGGCAATTGCTATAATTGTCCCTTTCCATTCGTTTTTCAATTTTACTAAGATTTCCAAAGTTCCCAACCAAGTTGTCATGTGTAAATCGTGACCGCAGGCATGCATGGTGGGCGATTCTTTGCCTTCGGCATCTTTCGCAATTGCTATACTTGCAAAAGAAAGACCGGTATTTTCTTTTATTGGAAGTGCATCCATATCCGTTCGCAACAGTATTGTCTTTCCTTTTCCGTTTTTGAATACGCCTACAACGCCATTTCCGCCAACATTTTGGTTTACTTCAAAACCCAAATCAAAGAGTTTTTGAGCCATAATTTTAGAAGTTCTAAACTCCATCAACGAAAGTTCCGGATTCTGGTGCAAATCAATATAGACTTCTTTAGCTATCAAAAGCTGTGCTTGTGCCAATTCATTGATTTTTTGAGTTTGGATTGATTGTGCAGTCAATGCCGAAGAATAGAATAAAAGGCCAATTAGTAAATGTGTAGTTTTCATCTTTTTGTGTTTTTAATTTAACTCGCCTGCCAAATTGTGCCCCGAATTTTTAAATAAAACCGATTAGCCATTCAATCAATGATTCATAAAATCGATCTTCAACGAATCGGTTAATAATTTTATCAAAACTAATAAAATATCAGCATCAACTAAAATCAAAATAATGAACAATTTCGCTTATAAAATCTAAAATTGATTGGAGCGATTTCCATAAGCTGTTAAATGTGAGCTGTTAATTAAATTAGTAAAGCGGTATTTAAAAGGCGCTTTAAATCAGTATCTTTGTTTTGCTACCCCTATTCTAAAAAATAATATGGCAGGCAATCTAAGTATCTGTTTTTGTTTGAATAAAATATTTATAAGAAACTGATATTCAGATTTATGATTAAATATTTAATTGAATATTTTATCAGTAAATAAACCGAATTTAGAAAGGGAAAGCACAAATTTATCGCAAAACATAATCGCATGAAAGAATCCACTTTAAAGATCAGCCGAAACTTGAAATCGCAATTCAAGTTGTTAATAATATGGATAAACTTGAGTTTGTTATTCTACCCATTTCTAAGTTATTCTCAAACGATTAATAGTCCCTATTGTATAAAGGAATTTTCTTCTTTTTCGGATAGAGCTACCGAAATGACCGTGGATTGGAATTCTAAACTTATTTATTTTACTGGAGAGAATGTGTTTGGCACTCTTTATCGGGTGGCGATGGACGGCGCAGAAGTGAAAATCTCGCTTAACTTTGCCAACAGTGCAAGTTCAGAATTGGTTCATAATTATGTATCGACCGATATAGCCTATTATAGCGGAAACAATTCTATCTATACCAATGCCGAAGGCAGTCTGATAAAAATAAACTTAAGTCCGACGGTTAGCTCTTCGGTGGCCTATGTTTTTCCCTACGACATTGGAGCAAATGCTGGAATGGCCATTATTGGAGATAAAATATATACTACTGATGGAAAAGGAAGCGCAAATGCCGTTTTCGAATACGATATCTTGGCCAATACATCACGCATTGTCGTAAGCGGATTGCCTACTGATAGCTGGCATGGTTTGGAATATTGCGATGCCACCGGAAAATTATATTTGGCCATTAGCCCTTTGGGGATTTATGAAGTGAATATTGCTGCCGGAACCTACACTTTGGTTACAGCTACCCTTCCCACAAACAGCCGAAGCAATTTCGCCATTGATCCTACTGGAGCTTATGCTTTTGTACACAATGGATCAACTGTTTACAGATACAATCTTACAACCGGTGTTGGAGAAATATTCGCTTCCGGTTTGCTGGCAGACAATACGTGCGATCTAAAATTTGCACCTTCGACCAACGACCCAGCAAAATACAGCTTGTATATTGGTGGAAAAGACCGAATTTATGAAGCCACCGGTTTTGTTTTGGCTACATCTTCCGACAAACCAACACTGACAGCAACTCAGCCTGTTATTTGCCCTTTGGGTTTACAAACAACAACGATATCGGTTTCATCTACTGATAAACTGAACGGCGCTTCTGCTTGGTATCTCTATTCGGGTAGCTGCGGCGGAACCTTGGTCGCTTTCAATACAACCGGAACATTTCTTGTTAGCCCAACAATTACCACAACCTATTACATTCGCGGCGAAGGCGCTTGCAACGTGGCTCCCGGTGACTGTGGTGAAATCACCATCATCTATGGAAATATTCAACCGCCTATTACCAATATTACACATATTATTTGCAATGGAGAGGCGAATGGAGAAATAGAAATATTTGCTTCGGGCGGAACGCCACCCTATGAATATTCTATCGACAATGGAGCGAATTTTCAAACGGAAAACCTTTTTACTGGATTGCTTGCCGGCGTTTATGAAATTGTGGTGAAAGAAAGCAATGGCTGTATCAATAAAACAACGGTAACGCTTACTCAGCCTGCGCCTTTAACATTTACCTATACGGCTACAAATGTGAGTTGTAATCTGGGAAATGATGGAAGCATTCTAATTACAGCCGTGGGAGGAAAAGGTGAAGGTTACGAATATTCTATCGATGGCGGTACTTCATGGCAAACCAAGAATTCTTATACTGGACTTACGGCAGGCACGTATTCTGTTATGGTTCGTGACCGCGTTTATGATATTTCTAAAAAAGAAAAAAGTTCTTTGGCCGCCACTTGTGAAACAGATCCCGTTTCCGTTGTGATAGCGCAACCTACTCCAATTGTATTTTCAAGTTCAAAAATTGATGTGAGTTGCAATGGAGGAACTGATGGTTCCATAACCATTAGTGCAAGTGGAGGAATAGGCGGAAACGGAAGTGGAACTTATCAATACAGCATTGATGGAGGATCGACTTGGCAAGACGCTGCCTTATTTTCAGCGCTGAAAGCGGGCAGTTATCCTTTGGCTGTTCGTGATAAAGTAAGCGTTTCTTGTATTGTATCCGGCGAAACTGTCATAATTTTGGAACCAACAGTGATCAGCTTTACTACATCTCAAACAAATATTAGTTGTAATGGAGGAAGTGAAGGTGAAATTAAGGTTACAGCAGCCGGAGGAATTGGAGGCGCCGGAACAGGAACGTATTCCTATTCAAAAGACTCGGGAAGCACGTGGCAAACATCCAATACGTTTAGCAATCTCAGCGCCGGAACGTATGCTATCGTTGTAAAAGATCAAGGTGTAGCAAATTGTCAAACGGCCGCAAAAGATGTAATCATCACTGAGCCAACGCCATTGAGTTTTACTACCGAAGTGCAAAATATTAGTTGCAATGGAAACAACGATGGCCAAATTACGTTTGCCGCCTCCGGCGGAGTTGGCGGAACAGGAAGCGGAACATACGATTATAGTATCGATGGCGGTTTGATTTGGCAAAGCAGCAATGTGTTTGATAGTTTATATGCAGGAAGTTACAATGCAAGAATTCGGGATAAAGTAAATACCACCTGTACTTCTTCTATTCAAAGTGTGAACCTCACTCAAACAGACCCTTTGTTGTTTACAACAGATCAAATAAATGTTAGCTGCTCGGATGGTTCTGATGGTTCCATTACTATTACTGCAAAAGGCGGTTCTGGAACGGGATACGATTATTCAAAAGACAACGGTGCTCATTGGCAAAGTTCAAATTCTTTTTTGAGTTTGATTGCCGGCGATTATCAAACAATTATTCGCGATCAAGCCAATACGGCCTGTCTATCTGCTTCTAAAACAATACGAATCGAAGAGCCGACACTCATTACATTTACAGTTTCTCAAACAAATGTAAGCTGCAACTTAGGCGCTGATGGGGAGATAATTGTGACTGCCAATGGCGGTATTGGAGGAGCCGGAAGTGGAACGTATCAATATAGCAAAGACAATGGAAGTACTTGGCAAAATCAAAATACATTTTTGGACTTAAAAGCTGGAACATACAACATTCGCGTTCGCGATGCTGTGAATACAAGCTGTCAAACAGCAGCGAACCAAGTCAACATTACAGAGCCCAGTCCAATTCTTGTTGAAACTATTTTTACGCATATTGACTGTTTTGGTGGAACAAACGGGCAAATAGAAATCAAAGCCAGCGGGGGCGTTGGCGGAGCGGGAAGTGGCATTTTTGATTATTCCATTGATGGTGGAATAAAATGGCAAACGCTCAATAAATTTAGCAATCTGGCAGCAGGAACGTATTCTGTTGTCGTGCGCGATCAAGCCAATACTTCTTGCACTACAGTACCCATAAGCGTAGTGATTGAACAACCAACACAGATTGAATTTACCACACAAGTATTTAATGTTTCCTGCAATGGCGGAAACACAGGAAAAATAATCATTTCTGCAAGCGGAGGTGTTGGTGGATTAGGAAGCGGGACTTACCAATACAGCATCAATGCAGGTTATAGCTGGCTAGATAGCAATACCTTCGAGAATCTTTTTGCCGATACTTATCAAGTTTTAGTACGTGATAAAGTAAACATAAACTGCTTCACCAATGTTCAGGAAATAGTGGTTTCAGAAACTGCGCCCTTGGCGTTTACATTTACTCAACAAGATATAAGTTGCAATGAAGGAAGCGATGGTCAGATCATATTTTCGGCCTCTGGCGGAAGCGGTTTGGGTTATGTTTATTCAATCGATGGAATCAATTTTCAGGAATCAAATACATTTAGCAATCTTTCGCCAAACAGGTATTCGTTAATTATTGCAGAAGAAAACAATCCAGCCTGCAAATCCACTTCCATTCGAGTCACAATGTTACAACCAACGCCTATTACTTTTTCCACATCAAAAACGGATGTGAGTTGCTTTGAATGTGCGAATGGCCTTATTTCTGTTAGTGCAAGTGGAGGCATTGGCGGCTCCGGATCGGGCACGTATCAGTACAGCATTGATGGTGGTACTTCTTGGCAAGACGCTCCTCTTTTTAGCGATTTAAAAGCGGGTATCTATCAGGTTATGGTCCGCGACAAAGTAAATACAGCGTGTTCAGTTGGTCCTCAAGAAGTTATTTTGACTCAACCAACACCAATTACTTTCACAACCGAAAGTTCCAATATCAATTGTTATGGAGCTGCTGCCGGCGAAATTCAGATTACGGCAAGCGGCGGAATTGGTGGAGCCGGAAGTGGATCGTATCAATATTCGATTGACGATGGAAATTCATGGTTTGATTTAAATATTTTTACTCGTCTTATTGCGGGATCTTATAAAGTTCGTGTGAGAGATAAAGTAAATATAGTAAATGTAACAGATGCTCAAATTGTTGAAATTACTCAACCAACTGAATTGGAGTTTTCCTTTTCGAAAACAGATATAAGCTGCAACGGCTCCAACGATGGAACAATAGTGTTCACAGCTATTGGCGGTGTTGGCGGGGAAGGAAGTGGAACCTATAGCTATTCGATAAATGGCGGAATTAGCTGGCAAAATTCTGAAGTATTTAATTCACTCGAAGCTGGCAACTATCAATTGATTCTTCGCGATGCAATTGTTTTTACGTGTGAAACAGAATCAAAGGACATTGTGTTAACCGAACCTGATTCCTTGACTTTGAATTATACTAAATTAGACGCAAATTGCAGCACTAACGATGATGGCGAGATCCAATTGATTGCAATTGGAGGAACCGGTGGAGCAGCGAGTGGCGTTTTTGAATTTACCATTGATGACGGAGGGATATGGAGTGAGAACAGCTTATTTATTGATTTGCCCTCAGGAAATTATTTGATTGGTGCTCGCGATAAAGAAAATCGCGATTGTAGTACCATTTTCCAAAGTGTTTTCATCGATTTAATCAGCCCAATCAAACTTTCTTATACTGCCACAGAAATAAGTTGCGATGGCGGCAGTGATGGGGAAATTAATTTAGTTGGACTTGGTGGCGCTGGCTATGAGTTTACGATTGATGGCGGCGAAAAATGGCAAGATCAAAATTTGTTTCCGAATCTTTCGGCCGGCGACTATATTTTAATTACAAGAGAAAAAACAAATATACTGTGCGGATCATTGCCGCAGGACTTAAGGCTCAACGAACCAACCGAGCTTTCGTTTTTGTTGTCTTCGAAAGATGCGACTTGCGAAGTCGGAAATGATGGGGAAATTAGTGTTCAGGCAAGTGGAGGCGTTGGTGGCGAAGGAAGTGGAACCTACGAATATTCCAAAGATGAAGGAATAAGTTGGCAAACTTCAAATCTATTTTCCAATTTAGTTCCAGGCTTGTACAAAATGCTTGTTCGAGATAAGGAAAACATTTACTGTCTTGCTCCTCTTCAATCGATAACCATTTATGAATTCTCCACAATTGTTGTGGCCGTTTCTTCAACGGATGTGAGTTGCTTCGATGGTACGGATGGACAAATAGTGATTACAGCAAGCGGTGGAACCGAGTATGAGTATTCCATTGATAATGCTTCAAGCTGGAGCATTTCGAATACTTTCGATAATCTGAAAGCCGGAACTTATACAATTCTTGTGCGCGAAAAGACGCTTCCCGACTGCTATACATCTCCTATTGTCTTGGAAATAGCTCAGCCAACGGAAATTACTTTTACCATTACACAAATCAATGTTAGCTGTTTTGGAGGAACCAATGGCTCGTTTATCGTAAAAGCAACCGGTGGAATTGGTGGATTGGGTACGGGGACGTACGATTATTCTAAAGATGGCGGTCTCACTTGGCAATCAGTAAGCCGTTTTCTGAGTTTGTCAGCAGGGACTTATCCTGTTGTAGTGCGCGATGCCGGAAACACATCTTGCCAAACAAATCTCAAAGATGTGGTAATCACACAGCCTACTGCAATTAGCTTTACAGTAAATAAAACGGATCTAAGTTGTTTTGAATCTGCTAATGGAAGAATTGAACTTCTGCTCACCGGCGGAATAGGTGGCAGCGCGAGTGGAGTTTTTCAATTCTCCATTGATAATGGACTCAATTGGCAAGATTCAAATCTATTCAGCGACTTAAAAGCAGGAACCTATCAAGCGGTTGTTCGTGACAAAAGCCTGACTTCTTGTTCGAGCAATGTCCAAGAAATTATTTTGGCTGAACCTTCGGAACTTAGTTTTAAATATACAACAACCGATGCTAGTTGCGGTATTGATAACGATGGGGAAATCGTATTTTCCGCAAGTGGTGGAATAGGTGCATCGGGAAGTGGTACATATCAGTATTCCATCGATAATGGAATCAGTTGGCACGACAACGCTACCTTTAGCGGTTTGTCAGCAAACACATACAATGCTCTGATTCGCGATAAAGTGAATATCAATTGTCGTTCGGAAGTTCAAAGCATTAAAATAAAAGCCTTTTCCGCGATCGATTATACTTTCAGCTACCTTGATGTAAGTTGTCCGGGAAATGCGGACGGCGAAATCGAATTTTCTGTAAGCACAAGCGATCCCTACGAATTTTCTATCGACAACGGAGTTAAATGGCAGGCATCGACCTTGTTTCAAAACTTGAACGGGGGAATTTACGAGCTGGTTGTTCGCGCCAAAACTACGCCTTTATGCGAATCGGCTACCAAAGAAGTTGAATTGTACGAAGCAGAACCATTGACTTTTACTTTCACCTATCGCCACGAAAGCTGCAATGCGGAAGACGATGCTTGGATCGAAATGAAAGCCAGTGGTGGCGAAAGTGGAACTTATGAGTTTAGTATTGATGGGGGAATAAAATGGTCGGAGAGTGGATTGTTTTCAAAATTGAATGCAGGTGATTATTCATTAATGATCCGCGACAAATCGTTTGTTGAATGTACGTCGAATCAAATGAGCCTCACACTGATTAAAGGTACTTCAATTGAATTTTCAACAGAAGCCACTCCATTGAGTTGTTACGGTTTTGATGATGGAAAGATTTTGATTGATATTACTTTGGGAAACGAAGATTCGGTCTATGAATATTCCATTACAAACGGTGTAAGTTGGCAAACCTCCAATACATTTTCCGATTTAGGTGCTAGTTACTATTTTGTAACGGTTCGTCAGCAAGGCAGTTCAGTTTGTCAGCCTGTTTCTCAAGGTGTTTCCGTTTCAGAGCCACCGCTCATACAATTCGATATTCAGACGAAAGATGTGAGTTGCGAGTCCGATTACGACGGAGAAATTGTTATTCTAATGGATCCGATATCAACGAAAACCTATTCATATACCATTGATGGTGGATTGACTTTCCAAGATTCAAATACATTTACCGAGCTTGCTCAAGGAACGTATTCTGTTTTTGCCAAAGATAAAAGCAATGCAGCTTGTGTTTCTGAAACCGTATTGGTAAGTATTCAGAAACGGAGCGAATTGGATTTCAGTGTTTCAAAAACCAATGTGAGCTGCACAGACGCTAAAGACGGAACCATCACTGTGGGATTGGGATTAGGAACAGACCTTACGGAATATGAATTTTCAAATGACAATGGAAGCACATTCCAGTCGTCAAATCTATTTACCGATTTAGCAGCAGGAAGCTATCAGGTCCTCGTTCGGAATATTGCAGGAAGTTCTTGTTTGTCTTATCCAAAAGAAGCAATCATCTCCTCTCCAAATCCAATCACTTTTTCTACTATTGTAACCAATGAGAGTTGTGGTGGCACAAACGACGGGAAAATAAGTGTTTCGGCATTGGGCGGAACCAGTTTGGTTTACGATTATTCTTCCGACAATGGCATTAGCTGGCAAAGCTCAAAAGACATCGAAAACTTAGGTGTAGGGACTTACGAAATTGTTGTTCGCGATCGCGTTTATACTTCTTGTTTGTCGGCCATGAGCAAAGTTAGTGTAGAAAAAGAAAGCAGTTTGCCATTTACTACCAATATCCAAAACATAAGTTGCTATGGCGGTAGCGATGGAAAGATCACAATAAAAATTGATCCAACTGCGCCGGTGGCAACGTATGAATATTCCATCGACTCTGGTTTAACTTGGCAACTAAATGCTGTTTTTGCGAATCTGAAAGCGGGCAGTTATTTTGTTGTAGTTCGAAAAGCGGGCGGAATACCATGTCAAACAGCTCAGGAAGTAGTTTTGAAACAACCCGAAATTATTAATTTCTCAATGATCAAAACAGACTTGAGTTGTGCGAACACGCCAAACGGAAAAATTGAAATCACGCCCACTGGTGGCTCAAGTGGATTGTATCAATATTCGAAAGACAATGGCGTTTCGTGGCAAGACAGCAGTAGTTTCGATTCTTTACTAGCTGGAAATTATGTGATTCTCGTTCGGGACAAAGTAAATACCACTTGTTTGTCAAATCCACAAAGCACAACGTTGAGTTCTCCACCTGCTATGAATCTAAGCGTTAGCGCCTACAATTTATGGTGCAATTCTTCGGCCGATGGCGAGATTCATGCAACTGGATCGGGCGGAACGGGAACTTTGAGTTATTCCATCGATGGTGGCGAAACGTATTTCCAAAATAGCGGAGATTTTCTTGGCCTCGATGCGGGAGAATATGTTGTAGTACTAAAAGATGCAAATGGATGTGAATTTTTCTATGCGAGCAATCCGGTAGTTTTGACCCAGCCGCAAGGTGTAACTTTTCAAAATATTGCTATTACTTACGGCGCTTGTGATGGAGGCTTAGGTTCTATTCAAATTGATGCAACAAGTATTTTTGGTTCCTTGCTTTATTCAATAGATAAAGGAAATACGTATCAATCAAGCAATACTTTCGGCGATTTACCTTCGGGTACGTATTATGTGATGGCAAAAGAAACGAATTCGTGCGAAAATGCGTATGCCGATAACCCGATTGACCTGACTTTGGCCAGCGAATTAACGGTATCTATTTCTGCTTCGCCAAGCGATAATATTTGCACAAATTATCCAATTGTGCTTACTGCCAATGGACCGGATATTGCTCTCTACAACTGGAGTACAGGCGCGCAATCGAAAAGTGTTGTTTTCACTACCGATAAAGCCCAAAGTTTTTATTTCAGTGTGGATGTGGAAAGCATACATGGTTGCAAAGCCAGCGACGATATCACACTCAACTTCAACTTAGGTTCTCCAATCGATATTGTGGTTTTGGCAAATGATACAGCCTGTGCTAAAGATATTCTGACGCTCACCGCTACTGCCGAAAATGCCGTTTCCTACCTTTGGAAACCGGAAAATACCATAGGAAGTTCTATCAATGTTCAAAAATTCGAAGCGGGTAATTTTATGTATTTTGTCGAAGTTTTGAATAATACCGGATGTACGAGTATGGATTCTGTTCTATTGGTGATAGAAGATTGTACCGGATTGAACGAATTAGAAACCGATAAAATAAAGATTGATATCTTCCCCAATCCATCTCACAATGGGCAGTTTAATGTGGAAATACTAGGCGTAAAAGAAGATGTTGAAGTTTGGATTATCGATTTTAATGGACGGATTATTGCGGAAGATAAAATTCGATATCAAGGGACTGACAGATTGCGAAAACAGTATAAATTAAAAGAATCAGAACGAGGTGTTTATTTTATTCGCTTATCCACTTCCGAAAAGGTAAGTTATAAACGAATAATATTGATGTAAATTTAAAAAATAGCTGAACGATTAATAATTTCCCTTTGCAGTGCTTCCGCTTACTATAGCTACACTTCCTCCAGCTCCGATTCGATTTGCACCTGCCTGAATCATGGCAATGGCTGTTTTATAATCGCGAATACCTCCACTTGCTTTCACCCCAATTTTTGGACCAACAACTCTTCGCATCAAAGCAA
>DYSK01000025.1 GCA_020718315.1 Draconibacterium orientale | reverse complement strand
GTTTTTCCGATGCCCAGCAAACGCGAATTTTGTCCGCCCGATGAAACTTGTAAAGCATCAAAGGTAATGTTGGTATTGAGTTGCACCGGAAACCAATGCTCCCCATCTACCAACTCGTATTTTTGCTGAATCTGAACAGTAATTCCTTGTTCTTCTTTGGCCGGTTGTGCTTTTACATTAACGATTGCCCATTTGTTGGTACTGATGTGCAAAATGCCTTTCATTCCATCAAAATTTGTATTCAGCATAGGTTGAAACGAAATGGTAAAAACGGTATCACTTTTTCCGAAAAAAAGAGTGTCTTCCATCTGAAAATAATACTTCGACAAACTTCCTTTGCTAATTGGGTTGATATAATTCCGATTCGCAATGTGGATAATATCGTCGTAAAACGAAGTGGATTGAATTTGAGAAACCAAATAAGCAATCATCGGGTCTTTCAATCCTGAAACTTTGGTGGCGATTACTTTTTCGTTGCTTTTGTCGGGAGCCATAAATTTTTTCTCTACCGCCGTTTCCATCAAAAACAGATCTTTATTTTTAAAAAACGACAACAAACGACCTATGGTATCATTCTCTATCTGAATGCTATCTTGTTTCAAACTACTTGTGTCGATGGTGATAATCATTTTGTCGTAAGTAGTATAAGCATAAGAATTGAGTTTTTTGGGATCGTTGTACATTCGATTATTCACTGCATTCAGAACGATTCGATGAGCAGGATTTACTCCCGGAACAACAATAAATTCGGCCAAATCGAATTGCCGCGCCTTTAAAAAAACTGTTTTTGGACCTTTTAAATCGCGCGTTGAAACAAAAATTGTTTCATATCCTAAATACGAAAATCGAATACTATCAATACTTTCGGGCAGGACAATAGAGAATTTTCCGTCGATATCGGACGTTGTGCCAAAAATACCGTTGGAAGAAATGATATTTACAAATGCCAAAGGCTCTTTGGATTTTTGATCGGCAACTACGCCACTATATTTAAGCCCTTGAGCCGAAATAGTCGCGTTTAGCAACAGAAAAAAAACGACTAACCGATAATGCCATTTTTGGTTCATCCTAAATATTTGCTTTCGTAAACTAGAAAAATCAACCGCCACTAATCAAATGCAAAACAATCACCTGATCGCCGTCTTTAATAAGTGTGTTCGCTCTATCCTCCTTTTTCACCAATTTTCCATTGATTTTTGTAACGAGCATTTTGAAAGTAAAGTTCTTTTGCTCAATCAGTTGTGCAACACTTAGCATTTCGGATTCAAAAACCTCTATTCTATTATTGAGTGTGATTGTCATCATTCGTATTGATTAAATGAATACTTTTCTTGAAAATTGGCTAAAATAACGCGTTCCCAAATTTGCTTTGATAGCATTCAAAACGCGCTCATCGAATGGTTCGAAAACAGATCCGAAGATCCATTTCACATTTGGATACGCTTTCATATCGTCGTGCATAATGGCCGATGGACCCAGAATAAACACAGAGGCGTTTTCATTTGTATTTTCGACCAATTCTATAAAACTTTGATTGAAAATACTGGTGGCAGTAAGGATAACAGCATCTGCTTTTTGGATAAACTGCATTTGATTTTTCATTTCTTCCAATATTTCCTCATCTTCTTTTTTATCAAAAATGAATAGCGGTATTCCGGCTTGTTGAAATCGCTTGACAACCGGCCTGAAATGACCAACCATCACGATATTTTGAAATTGCTTGAAATCAATCGCTTCAAAAATGTCTAATTCCTGAGAATAACTGTTTTCGTAATTGAGCAAAGCATTGTAATAGGCAGTCAAAATTATGCGATCTCCGGTATTTTTCAAATCAATGGTTTCTGGAATTTCCGCTTTTACTTTTTGTCCGAGTGTAGCGCAAACGCCAATATTTCCATTCACAAATAGAACAGCCACATAGCGCTCACCGGCAATAAGAGTTTTAATCAATGAGGGCTGAAAAGTATATTTCTGGTAATAATGAGTTATTGGGTCTGTCATAGGGCTGCAAAATTAAAAAGAAAACAAAGGCAAGCGATCAAGAACTTATTCGATGTGAAGTTTTCGATTAAAGCCTTCTTCGAGCGATAAAAAAGTTTCAGTACCGGTAACTTCTAAGATGGCTTGAATTCGATAGACCAAAATTCGTTTTAAATCTTCGTTGTTTTTGGCATAAATCTTGAGCATATACGAATATTTTCCCGTAATAGAATGACACTCTACAACTTCCGGAATTTCTACAATTTTTTGAAAAACCTCTTCATGCGTCTTTTCGGAGGTAAGATTCACTTGAATTCCAACGAAAGCCAAGGTAAAATAGCCCAATTTTTTGGGTGATAAATTAAATTGAGAGCCGCGAATAAGGCCGCCTTCCACCATTTTTTGAACCCTTTGATGCACCGCCGAACCAGTAACACCAATTTGGCGAGCCACTTCTACAAAAGGAACACGTGCATCTTGGCGGAGAATGCGCAAAATGCGTTTATCCAAACTATCTAAATGAAAGTTTTCCATAGTCAGAACGATCTATTTATTTACTAATTTGTATGTTTTCGTCAAATTTACTTTTAATTTTAAAATAATACAGCCAATTTGCTTCACATCCTTAAAACATATTGTAATAAACACTTTCATTCTTTAATTTTGTTTCATAAAATAAAAATAGAATTCTAAAATATCTTCTTCTATGAACACAAAGAAATTTGATCCGGCCAGCAATATTCAAGCATTGAAACAGTTTGGCGAATTTGGAGGCGTAAATCCATCCATTACTGATTCATCCACTTTCACATTTATGACAGCCAAAGCCATGTTAGACACTTTTCATGGCGAAGCCGAAGGTTGTTTTTTGTATTCGCGCCACTGGAATCCCAGCAACAAATACCTTGCAGAAGCATTGGCAGCCATGGAAGGAACTGAAAATGCATGGGTAACCGGTTCAGGAATGGCTGCAATCACAACAGTTCTGCTGCAATTGTGCAATTCTGGAGATCATATTCTGAGTAGCATTACAACGTATGGCGGAACCTATGCTTTTCTGAAAAATTATTTGCCAAAATTCAATATCGATGTCACTTTTGTTGATATCACCGATTTAGAAGCGGTAAAAAATGCAATCCGTCCAAACACAAAGTTGATTTATACCGAAACCATGACCAATCCGCTATTGCAGATTTCGGATATTCCTGCATTATCAAAAATCTCAAAAAAACATGGAATCCAATTGGTTGTGGACAACACTTTTACACCAATGATTTTTGCGCCCTATTTATTAGGTGCCGATATTGTTGTGTATTCGATGACGAAATATATCAATGGAAAGAATGATACGATTGCAGGAGCAATATGCGCTTCCAATCAATTTATCAACGATATAAGCAATGTAAACGACGGAACGGCTATGCTTCTTGGTCCGGTTTTAGATCCGTTGCGTTCTTCTAGTATTCTTAAAAATCTTCATACTTTGCACATTCGCATGAAACAACACAGCAAAAACGCCCTGTATCTTGCCGAACGATTTAAGGAGATTGGATTAAAATTCAATTATCCGGGAATGACTACACATCCGCAGCACGCATTGATGAAAAGCATGATGAACGAGGAGTTTGGATTCGGCGGAATGATTGCAATAGATATGGCAACGGCCGAAAGAGCTGCCACTTTGATGGAATCGATGCAATTAAAAAATGTTGGTTACCATGCTGTTAGTCTTGGCTATTTCAAAACGCTGTTTAGCAACTCAGGAAAAAGCACCTCTTCCGAAGTTCCTGAGAATGTTCAAAACGAAATGGGAATGTCGCCAGGATTAGTTCGTTTTTCGGTAGGATTGGATAATGATATTGAAGCTACTTTCCAATTGATTAAAGAAAGCTTGGACGAGTTTTAGGGTCAAGAAATACATGAAATGATTAAGCGGAACTCTTTTCCGCTTTTTTTATGTCCACTCTTTGCTGAAGAATATCTTCATTCACATACGAAAAATCCGATAGAGTTTCCTGAGGAATTTTGGAGTACTGCTCTATTTATCATTCTACTTTTCAGAAAAATAATGATTTCGATACGGATTGTAAATAAAATTTATTTTCCCGGGCAGAATATCAATTTCAAAATATTTAGCAAAAAACAATTCTCCATCTAAATGATAAGCCGCTTTCTGATCTAATTCGATAATGAGTTTTTCGGTTTGAAAGTAATGTACTTTGGGATGAGAAAGATGCTTTCCTTTTGGGACTTTCAATAAAATTACAAGCCTTTGGAGCAGGTTCAATTTATCGACCATACAAACGTCTAACAGTCCATCATCGGCAATCGCTTTTGGAGTGAGAAAGAAGTCGCCGGCAAATCTTCGGCCAATCGCGATGGTATTCAGAAAGTAAGCCCTTTCCTTTTTCTCTCCATCGATAGTCAGCATCATTTTCTTAGCTTTGAAGAACAATAGGTTTTTAAGAATATGCCAAATATAATTACCTCTGTTGCTTTCCTTCAGTTTTCCTGATGCATCATAATTTTCTGAAGCAACCTGCGCATCGAATCCCAAACCCATTCCATTAAAAAAATAATTCCCGTTGCATCTGCCAACATCTAAAGCATGACTGTTGGCCTCAAAAAATATTTCCCAATCTTTCTGTTCAAATTGGACAGACAAGCCCGGTATCTGAGCAAAATCGTTGCCTGTACCTGCCGGAATTAAACCCAGAATGCATTCAGGATAATCGATCAATGCTCTTGCCATTTCATTCAAAGTTCCATCGCCACCAACTGCTACAATATACTTAAAACCTTGCATGGCCAACTCTTTGGCAAGCTGGCTTGCATGACCATGTTGCTGCGTTCTGACAATCCTTGCACTAAGCTTCCGCTGTTCAATTTGTTTTAGAATTTCTATTTCAGCCAAAAGGGGTCTGCCATTTCCGGCTACAGGGTTTACGATGAACGCCCACTTAAACTGATCTGTTTTTATCATAATTCAGTATTGTTGGTATTGTTTAGTGCTGATTGAATAGTGGAGTGTACTCTATCAATGATCTCTTTATCATCTCTATTTTCAAGTTCGCTAAAAGATATAGATGGATGTATTTTTGCCGAAAGTTTTATTGAATAATTAAAATAAAACCTGTTTTTGGGTTTAAAATCATAGAACCCTATTAAACTTATAGGCAATATATCGAGCTTGCTCGCTTTAAGTACATGCAGAAATCCTTTTCTAAAACCGTTCATTTGCCCATTGATTGTTCTGGTTCCTTCGGGAAAAATGGCTACAGTTTGATTTTCGGTGCTTCTAACAAGCTGTTCTATCATGTATTTGGTGTTTTTAAGGTCGGCGCTTTTCATTGGAATATAATTAACGGCTTCGAGTACTTTGCCGAAAAGTGGAATATCCATTAGATTTGCTCTTCCAAAAAAAGCAATTTTTGGACATATTGCAACCATTCCCATAACATCAAACAAACTGGAATGGTTGGCCATTATTATGTATTTCCGACTCTTATTCAGGTTTTCTAATCCTTCAATTTGCAATTTTTTGCCAACAAGAATAAAAGAACTACGAGCCCAAAAACGCATTAAACCGGGGATGGTTTTCTTCAAACCAACGTTGTTAAACAACAGAACTAATAGGACAATGAAGAAGGTAAATGGATATAAAAGAGCATAAGCCAGAATAGTATATGAATAGAGTATAGCTAAACGCATGCTTCGTTTTTGAGAATTTTTAAAGCAATATTACAAATTTCCTGAATACCTATATACTTCAGTTTTGCTTTTCTCTCAATCATAAGCATAAAACTCAATCATACGCATCCAAAATTAGATACATTTTCACCTGATCTATTCTGTTACAACGCTGGGTTTTTTAGAAAAAAAGCCGACTTTTAAATCGGCTTAATTATTTAAAATCTACTTCTTTTTTAATGTCGATATAGAGAATTTTGCATCATAGTTCTCTATCGGTGCACAAGTACAGAATAAGTTCCGATCGCCATAAGCATCGTCAATTTTTCCTACCGGTGGCCAATATTTATCTTCGTTTGACCATGGGCGAGGAAATGCCGCTTGTTGACGAGAATAAGGATAATCCCAATTTTCAGAAGCGATTAGTTCGGCTGTATGTGGAGCGTTTTTCACCACATTATTTTCTTTATCGACTTCTCCATTTTCGATAGCACGAATTTCGGCACGAATCTGGTGCATCGCGTCCAAAAAGCGATTCAATTCAAACAATGGTTCACTCTCTGTGGGCTCCACCATCAACGTTCCATGAACAGGAAAAGCAACAGTTGGCGCATGAAAACCATAATCCATCAAGCGTTTTGCAATATCGATCGCTTGCAATCCGGCAGTTTGTGAAAACTTATTGCAGTCTAAAATCATTTCGTGTGCAACGCGCTTGTTTTTTCCGGTATATAAGATTGGAAAATCATCCTGAATCATCTCTTTTAGATAATTCGCGTTCAAGATGGCCATTTTTGTTGCATTTGTCAATCCATTTCCGCCCATCAATTTGATGTAAGCATACGAAATTGGCAAAACGCTTGGACTTCCAAAAGCAGCAGAAGAAACTGCTGAAATTGCTTTTGCACCACCGGCTTTCACAACAGGGCTTCCCGGAAGAAAATCGACCAAATGTTGTGCAACGCCAATAGGACCAACGCCGGGGCCGCCGCCGCCATGAGGAATAGCGAATGTTTTATGTAAATTAAGATGACAAACATCGGCACCAATATGACCGGGATGTGTCAATCCAACTTGCGCATTCATATTGGCGCCATCCATATACACCTGACCACCAAGTTGATGAATGATGTCCATAATTTCAAGAACTGTATCTTCAAAAACTCCATGAGTCGAAGGATAGGTAATCATCAAAGCGCCGAGATTTTCTTTATGCGCCTCTGCTTTGACTTTCAAATCTTCCATATCAATTTCTCCCTGATCGGTAGCTTTTACAACTACAACATCAAAACCCGCCATCACTGCACTTGCAGGATTAGTTCCGTGAGCCGAAGAAGGAATCAAACAAACGGTGCGGTGATATTCGCCACGGCTTTGATGATAAGCCCGAATAACCAACAATCCGGCATATTCGCCACTAGCTCCGGAATTGGGTTGGAACGACATAGCCGAAAATCCGGTAATTTCGCACAAATCTTTTTCCAAATCCGAAATCAACTCGAGATATCCTGCTGCTTGATCCATTGGCACAAAAGGATGAATGGCACCAAACTCAGCCCAACTTAAAGAAAACATACTCGCCGCCGGATTCAATTTCATGGTGCAAGAACCAAGTGGAATCATGGAGCGGTTGAGAGCCAAGTCTTTGATTTCCAATTTTTTCAAATACCGCATCATTTCTGTTTCGGAATGATAGCTATTGAAAACGGGATGTTGAAGAAAGGCTGATCGGCGTTGAAAAGCTTCGGGAATGATCGATTCAGCAATTTCTTCGTCCATGGCGATCGACTCATTTTCGTCTATTACCAGAGCAAAAACTTCCAAAATATCGTTCAAATCGTCGATGCTTGTTGTTTCATCAATGCTAATTCCAATCGCTTTTTCGAAATAGCGAAAATTGATTTCTCTTTCTTCGGCGTTTTCGCGAATGGCTTCCATATTTTCGATTCCCTCTATCAAAAGAGTATCGAAATAAATTTTATTTATTTGTTTAAATCCGAGAATCTCTAATCCACTGGCTAAAGCAACTGCATTTTGGTGAATATCCGAAGCGATGGCTTTCAGCCCTTTTGGGCCGTGATATACAGCATACATAGCTGCCATGGAGGCGAGTAATGCTTGAGCTGTACAAATATTTGAAGTTGCTTTTTCACGTTTTATATGTTGTTCGCGCGTTTGCAGAGCCATACGCAAGGCTGTTTTTCCCTGAGCATCTTTAGAAACACCAATGATTCTTCCAGGCATATTTCGTTTATACTGTTCGCTTGTTGCCAAAAATCCGGCATGAGGCCCGCCGTAACCCATTGGAACGCCAAATCGTTGCGACGAACCCACTACCACATCAGCGCCCCATTCTCCGGGAGGAGTTAACAATACCAAACTCATCAAATCGGCTGCAACAGTGAATATCCCACCTTTTTGATGGATCGATTCGGCAAAGAGTCGATAATCTTTCACTTCTCCTTTGTTGTTTGGATACTGAACGATCGCTCCAAAATATTCGTCGGAATAAATAAAAGTTTGGAAATCGCCATAAACCAATTCTATTCCCAAAGGATTTGCGCGCGTTTCGATAACAGCTTTTGTTTGGGGGAAAATCTCATTGTCCACAAAATAGCGAACCACGCCAGACTTTACCATTGAACGAGAACGCGCATTGAACGACATAATCATGGCCTCAGCAGCAGAAGTTCCTTCATCGAGCAAAGAACAATTTGAAAGTGGCATAGCCGTTAAATCCGAAACCATGGTTTGAAAGTTTAGCAAAGCTTCTAATCGGCCTTGCGAAATTTCAGCTTGGTAAGGGGTATAAGCCGTGTACCAACCCGCATTTTCCAACAAATTCCGTTGGATAACTGCCGGAAGAATGGTGTTGTAATAACCCATTCCGATATAGGTTTTGAATAATTTGTTTTTAGATCCAATTTCTTTCAACTGCTGAATATATTCATATTCGTTTATTCCATCGGGCAGATTGAGCGGTTTCGCCAATCGTAGAGAAGCCGGAACAGTTTCATCAATCAATTGATCGAGCGAATTGGCGTTTACTTTTTTTAGCATCAAAGCCACTTCATCGGCTCTTGGCCCTATGTGTCGAGCTTCAAAATTGTTGGTTATCATAACTTTAAACTTAAAATAGTACTTGGTGTTTGTTCATGAAATTTGTGCCCCAAAAGTATGAATCTTTCACGAAAAACGGGCACATTTCATTCAAAATGTTATTTAGTTAACGCAATAAAAAAGGCTGGAAAATTTTATTGAAGGCTTTTGAATGAGCTTGATTCGGCAAGGAATTATAAGAGTGCAAAGAAAAAAAACAAAAAAAGGCGACTATTCAGCCGCCTTTCATTTTTTCTATATGTTTGTTAATTTCTGATTCTCATTTTATAAAAAGAACGATAAACAAAATACAAAGCCAAAGCAAGAAATGCCAAACCAAAATAAGGAGCAATATCTCTAAATGATGGAGAGATGGCTATTTCCATGGCCAACAAGCCGAAAAGCGTTGTAAACTTGATAATAGGATTGAGTGCAACAGAAGATGTGTCTTTAAAAGGATCGCCAACAGTATCGCCAACAACCGATGCTGCATGCAATTCGGTTCCTTTTTCTTTCATATCCACTTCAATTACTTTCTTTGCATTGTCCCAAGCGCCGCCGGCATTCGCCATAAAAATGGCCTGATACAAACCGAAAAATGCTATCGAAATTAAATAGCTCACAAACAAAGAAACAGGAGCTGCAATTTTCAATTTTTCTTCAGGCGTCATTGAATCTACCAAACCCACTGGGGCTGACATAAAGGCAAATGCGAGTGCAAAAGAAAAAATAGCGATAAAAATGTTGAGCATTCCTTTTTGAGCATACACAGTACAAATTTGAACAACTTCTTTCGATTTGGCAGTGTCGGCTTTTTTAGGCGCATTTGGATCGAGATTGATATTGTCTTTGATATACGCCACAGCTCTACTTGCTCCGGTTGTAACCGCCTGAATACTTGCACCCGAAAACCAATAAATGACTGCTCCACCAAGTAGGAATCCAAAAATGGTATAGGGATTAAGTAGGTTTAATATTTCTTCCGGTTTGATTCCTAAAGAATGTTCGATAACGAGAATTAACGCAAAAATCATTGTGGTAGCCCCCACTACAGCGGTTCCAATCAAAACCGGCTTTGCAGTTGCTTTAAATGTATTTCCTGCGCCATCATTGGCTTCAAGATAATATTTCGATTTCTCAAAATCGGGTGTAAATCCAAAATCTCTTTCTATTTCACGTGTGGCGGTTTCTTTGTCTTCTTCGATCAATGATAATTCATAAATAGATTGTGCATTATCCGTTACCGGGCCATAACTATCCACGGCAATGGTAACAGGACCCATACCCAACATACCAAAAGCCACCAAACCAAAAGCAAAGATGGAAGGATAAATCATAATGTCGGCCAATCCATAATTGGAAGCAAAATAAGCCACATACATCAAAAAGAAGAAGACCATTCCTTGCCAGAAGGCACTAAAATTTCCGGCTACTAAGCCAGAAAGTATATTTAAACTGGCGCCACCTTCTTTCGAAGCTTCAACCACTTCTTTTACGTGCGTCGATTTAGGACTGGTAAATAATTTGGTGAATTCAGGAATCAAAGCAGCACCCAAAGTCCCGGCACTAATGATGATAGAAAGTGGAATCCACATATTGTTACCAAGATCTCCTATTAAGAAATAACTGGCCAAAAAGGTAACACCCATAGACAAAATAGAGGTAATCCATACGAGTGAAGTGAGCGGTTTTTCAAAATCAATATCGTCCGCATTGCTGTATTTCGCTTTGGTAATTGCACCATTAATCCAAAAAGAAACGATAGAAGTAATAATCATTAGAATACGCATCACAAAAATCCAAGTCAACAATTGAGTTTGAATGGAAGCATCAGTTATGGCCAATAAAATAAATGAAATCAACGCAACGCCTGTTACGCCATAGGTTTCAAAACCATCGGCAGTTGGACCAACAGAATCGCCTGCGTTATCACCAACACAGTCGGCAATCGTTCCCGGGTTTCTTGGATCGTCTTCGCCAATTTTGAAAATCACTTTCATTAAGTCAGATCCAATGTCGGCGATTTTTGTAAATATACCACCGGCAATCCGCAAGGCCGAAGCACCTAAAGATTCTCCAATCGCAAAACCAATGAAACTAGCTCCGGCATATTCTCCCGGAACGAACATCAAGATAATGAGCATCATGATTAATTCCAGCGAAATTAGAACAACGCCAATGCTCATGCCTGCATTCAAGGGAATGTTTAGTAATTTAATTGGTTTTCTTTCCAAGGAAGCAAATGCCATTCGGCTATTGGCCAATGTGTTCATTCGAATACCAAACCAAGCAACGCCATAGGAACCCAAGATTCCTAAAATTGTCCAGCCTAAAATCATCAATACGCCACCCACGCCAAACAGATTTTCGCCGTCGGCACCTTTGGATAAAAATCCAAAATAAAATGCAACAGCTGTTCCGATAAAGGCAAACAAGATTAGAATAAACTTTCCTTGTTGAATCAGATAGGTTTTGGACGTTTCAAAAATAACTTGAGCTACATCCAACATAGATTGATGAGCTTTTATTTTCTTAACCTGTACAAATTGATACAAGCCAAAAAGCAACCCCGCTATGGTAATCAAAAAGCCATAGTACAAAATACTTTGCTCTTTGATTGCATCGGGTATTATTAGGTCTGCTTCACTTGCCATGCTCATTGCAGGAAGCGTCAAACCTACTAGAATCGCGATAAGTTTTCTCATTTATAATATAGTTTTAGTGATTATTTTTCAAATTACGTTTCTCCTTCTTTCATTTGGCAATTAGCAAAAAAATGTACATTTTAGGCTCGTTTTTCAGGCAAAATCAATACACTTTAAAGCTGGATTTTTCATTCAAAAAGGCTTACAAAAATAGAAAATTATGCACAAAAGTACTATGCATGCATAAAATATTTTTCGATTTACAGCTTTGTGTTTTGTGGTTTCACCGAGAATTGTTCCTTTCCATTTTCATTAGCCACTGTATTTCATCTATTTAGATAAATATGAGCAGTTTAAATAAAAATAAAAAATATTTCAATCGTTTGCGCTAATTCTGTTTTTTCTCTTAAATAAATTGCAAAAAAGCGCCTTATTATCGACAACTAAATCGTGTTTTTTGAATTTAAATTGCTCATATTTATCAAAAAAATGTACATTTGTGATTGGATATCCTCATGCAAAAGATTGAATTAAAAATTGTAGGTCTTTCTTATAGTCACTCACAAAGCAGTGCTTATGCTTTGATATTGGGCGAAGTGAAAGGAAATAGACGCTTGCCAATTATTGTGGGTGGACTTGAAGCGCAGTCTATTGCCGTTGAGGTAGAAAAGCTAAAACCTGCCCGACCGCTCACCCATGATCTTTTTAAGGCTTTTGCCGAAAATTTTGGTATTTCGGTGCGAGAAGTGATCATAAACAAATTTTTTGAAGGGATTTTTTATTCTCTTTTGATTTGCGAAAAAGATGGAAAGATTATTGAGATTGATTCACGAACTTCCGACGCAGTAGCCATTGCCCTGCGATTCAACAGCCCAATCTTTACATACGAAAGTGTTATGTCTATTGGCGGAATCACTTTGGAAGGAGAGAAAGATGAGGATCCATTGTCATCAGAATTAGAAGAATCTGAATTTTCGACTTACTCAGTTTCAGAATTAGATGATTTGCTTCACAAGGCGATAGAACAAGAAAATTACGAACGCGCATCCACAATTAGAGATCTTATCAAAAAACGAAATAAATTGAAATGAGCTATTTAAAAACTAGGTTGACTATAATGAACTTTCTCCAGTTCTTTATTTGGGGATCGTGGCTAATTACTATTGGAGGATATTGGTTTCAAACCAAACAATGGAGTGGAACCGAATTCGGTGCTATTTTTTCTACAATGGGAATTGCCTCTTTGTTTATGCCTGCATTGGCCGGAGTTATTGCCGACCGCTGGGTAAATGCCGAAAAATTGTTGGGAATTTTCCATTTGCTTGGAGCTCTATGCTTGGCATTGGTACCGCAAATGCAAACGCCCTCTTCCATGTTTGCGCTGATGCTGGTAAACATGATGTTTTATATGCCTACAATCTCGTTGTCTATCACAGTTTCCTATTCGGCCATGAATAAAGCCAAAATGGATGTAGTAAGAGATTACCCTCCAATCCGAGTTTGGGGAACAGTTGGGTTTATTGTCGCTATGTGGACAGTGAGTTTGTTGAAAATTGAAACGTCTGCTCTACAGTTTTATGTGGCTGCCATTGCTTCTGTTGTACTCGGCATATACTCGTTTACACTTCCAACATGCGATGTAAGTCCAAAAGTAGAAAAGAAAACCTTGGTTGACACCTTGGGATTAAGAGCTTTTACTTTGTTTAAGCAACCCAAAATGGCTTTATTTTTCATCTTTTCGATGTTGCTTGGAGCCGCTTTGCAACTAACAAATGCATATGGCGATACTTTTCTTCACGATTTTGCAAAAATTGATGCCTACAAAGATTTAGTAGCGATCAAATATCCGGCAATTATCATGTCCATTTCTCAAATGTCCGAAACGCTGTTTATCCTCACCATTCCTTTCTTCTTACGTAGATTTGGAATCAAAAATGTGATGTTGTTCAGCATGATTGCTTGGGTACTTCGGTTTGCACTGTTTGGTTTAGGAAATCCTGCCGATGGACTTTGGATGATTATCCTTTCTTGCATTGTCTATGGAATGGCGTTCGACTTTTTCAATATTTCAGGTTCGCTCTATGTAGAAACCCAAACAGATCATAGCATTCGTGCCAGTGCACAAGGTGTTTTTATGATGATGACCAACGGTTTTGGTGCTATTTTTGGAAGTTGGACCAGCGGATTGATTATCGATCATTTTTTCAAGGCGGAGAGTGGCGACTTTCAATGGCAAGGAATCTGGTTTACGTTTGCTGCTTATTCATTGGTTGTGGCCATTGCATTTGCTGTTTTCTTTAAACACAAACACGACCCAAAATCATTGGAAAGCTTTTCGCATTAATTGATTTTTTGAACTGATTACCACTTATGAAACAATATCTTGAACTGCTGGATTATGTTCTGCAAAATGGGACATTAAAAGCAGACCGAACGGGAACGGGGACGAAAAGTGTATTTGGATATCAAATGCGGTTTGATTTAGAGAAGGGATTTCCCGTTCTTACAACCAAGAAACTTCACCTTCGATCGATCATTTACGAATTGTTGTGGTTTTTGCAAGGCGACACAAACATTTCGTATTTAAAGGAAAACAACGTTCGTATTTGGAACGAATGGGCCGATGAAAATGGCGAGTTAGGGCCTATTTATGGCTATCAATGGCGTTCATGGCCAGCTCGTGACGGGAAACACATCGACCAGATTGGCCAGATTCTAGAATCGTTGAAAAACAATCCAAACTCGCGTAGGCACATTGTGAGTGCTTGGAATGTGGGCGAAATAGAAAATATGGCGCTTCCACCCTGCCATATACTTTTTCAATTTTATGTAGCCAATGGGAAATTATCGTGCCAGTTGTATCAACGAAGTGCCGATATTTTCTTAGGAGTCCCTTTTAACATCGCTTCTTACGCTTTGCTAACAATGATGGTAGCTCAAATTTGCGGCCTGAAACCCGGAGAATTTATTCATACACTTGGCGATGCGCATATTTATTTAAACCACATCGACCAAGTAAAACTTCAGCTAAGCCGTTCTACGATGGATTTGCCTCGAATGAAAATAAACCCACAGGTACAATCGATTTTTGATTTTAAATACGAGGATTTTGAATTGGTAAACTACCTAGCACATCCTTCTATAAAAGGCGAAATTTCAGTATAAAAAAAGCCGGAAAGAAAATAAATTTCTTTCCGGCTCATTTTTTTTGCAATGTTTATTATTTCTTTTCTGCCTGAATATCTTCTATAACCTTTATGGCTTCATAAATATAAATATCCTTGCGAATAGATTTCTGCCAGTCGATATTGATTTCTTTGCGAGTGGTGTCCGATTCGAAGTAGGATTTGTCGGCGCTTAAATTGCGAACGCTTATTGGCAATTCCTCTTTCCCAATCTCTCCAAATTTTTTCGATTCCAATTCCTGTCGATTCTGCAATTTTACAAATTCTTCATAATTCAATGGCTCGGTGGTCAGATTAGTTTCTTCCTTAATCTGTAATGCTTTTTCGTTTAGCAAACCGAAAGGCGAAGACTTAGCCAATCGTTCCTTACTTTTTTGCTCTATCGAATCGAAATCGGGAATCGCTGTAGAAGAAACATTGTAGGCAACGGCTTTGATCTCATCCCACGGCATAGCCCATTCTTCTTCTTTTTCGCCAAAGTCGATGTAAGAATAGATGTCGGGAAGAACAATTTCCGGAATTACTCCTTTTTTCTGAGTGGTGCCTCCGTTGATGCGATAAAATTTTTGCATCGTAAATTTTAGCGATCCCAATTCTTTGTATTGATTAAGCCGAGAAGGCAACATCCGATCTAAATCTGAAAACCGTTGAACGGTTCCTTTTCCATAAGTGGATTTTGTTCCTACTATCACAGCCCGGTGATAATCTTGCATTGCAGCAGCCAAAATTTCGGAAGCTGAGGCACTGAACGAATTCACCAAAATAACCAAGTTTCCATCGAAATAAACTTTTGAATCGTTGTCGCTCAAAACTTGCACTTGTCCTTTCCCATCTTTTACTTGAACAACAGGACCGCTTGAGATAAATAAACCGGCAATATCCACTGCATCCATCAAACTTCCACCACCGTTGTTTCGCAAATCGAGGATGATATTCTGGATACCTTCATTGCGAATTTTCTCTATTTCTTTTTTCAGATCGCTACCCGAATTGCGACCATTCGGATCGTTGAAATCGGAATAAAATGAGGGCAGATAAACATAAGCTATCTCCTGTCCTTGTTTGGTTTTGTCGGCAACGACAGCCGATTTTGCATAGGTTTCTTCACGCACAACTTTATCTCTGATAATGGGAACAATCAAAACCCGCCCGTCCGGTTTGCGAATGGTCAGGCGAACTTCGGTTCCCTTTGGGCCACGAATCATTTGCACGGCATCGTCCAATCGCATATCGTAAACATCGATGGCTTCTTTATTTCCCTGTCCCACTTTCATAATCAAGTCTTCGGCTTTCAATTCGCCTTGTTTCCAAGATGGGCTTCCCGGAACTATTTCCATCACCCTCACATAGCCGTCTTTGCTTGAAAGTGTGGCTCCAATTCCTTCAACAGTACCTGAAAACTGAATATCAAAATCGTCTTTTGCTTTGGGCGGAAAATAACTTGTATGCGGATCGAAAGTAACGAGCAAAGCATTGATATACACACTTATTTTATCCGTATTGTTGCTTTGGTCTATCATTCGATGAAACCATTCGTTGTGACGTTTCAGAATACTTGCGCGGGCTTCTTTTTCAAGTTGATCGAAGGTTTTCACTTTTACAGTATCACTTTTCGCAGACGCTTTTTCCTGCATCTTCGTGGCAGCATAAACCTGACTAATAACCTGATATTTAAGCGCCTGTCGCCACGAATCTTTCAACTCGTCTAAATTTTTCGAATACGGCAATTTGTCGGAATCGAGCTCTATCATTTCTTTTGCCGAATAATCGAATGGTTGAGCCAATAAATCCTGATAAATTTTTTGAACCTGAGGATTTCGCTTTTCGACCAATTGAGTGCTTAGATTAAAAAAATCGAGCTGATCGTTGAGCAACTGATTATCGAGTTGATAGCGATATTGATTCAATAGATCTACATCTTCTTGAAGAAGAAATTTTTTTGTTCGGTCGATACTTTTCAAATATTCGCTGAAAAAATTGGCCGACAAGGAATCGTCGATGGGGCGAGGTTGATAATGTGCACTTTCCAAGGTGGCCACCACAACATTGCTCAAAAGTTTGTTTTTTTGATTATCGAATATTTCTTTCTCTGCTTGGGTTTCGAGAGAAGATTGCGCTGAAACAAGAATAGAAATAGCCCAAAACAGCAAGCCGAAAAAGTACATAAGCTTATGATTTCGCATGTGCATTAATAATTAAGTTAATTGTTGAGACAAACGAAGTCTCAGGGTCAAAATTAGAAAATAAATGCGCTTCCCAATTTATTCGGCTGTTAATTATTGTTAAGCTCAAAAAGCCTTTTTTTATTGCAAATAATCAGCTCGATGCTTCGGCAAAAAAAACCCGATTTCTCGGGTTTTAGGTATTAAATATCGATGTTTGCGTATTTCGCATTTTGCTCAATGAAAGCGCGTCGAGGCGGCACATCGTCGCCCATAAGCATAGAGAAAACATGATCCACTTCGGGTTCATTTTCGATGGTAACTTGTCGCAGCGTTCTGGATTCGGGGTTCATGGTGGTTGACCAGAGTTGTTCGGCATTCATCTCTCCCAAACCTTTGTAGCGTTGAATATGAACACCTTTGTCTTTTCCGTCGATGGCCATACGGCTACTTATTAGATCGCGCTGATTGTCGTCCCAAGCATATTGCTCTTCTTTGCCTTTTCGAACTAAATACAAAGGTGGAGTGGCAATATAAACAAATCCTTGCTCAACCAATTCTTTCATATAGCGAAAGAAGAAAGTCAAAATTAAAGTTGCAATGTGGCTACCGTCCACATCGGCATCAGTCATAATGACAATTTTATGATAACGCAATTTACCCAAATTTAAAGCTTTGCTATCTTCATCTGTTCCAACACTAACACCTAAAGCAGTGTACATATTTCGAATTTCTTCACTTTCGAAAATTTTGTGAGGCATTGCCTTTTCTACATTCAGAATTTTTCCGCGAAGAGGAAGTATAGCTTGTGTTCTGCGATCGCGACCTTGTTTTGCGGTTCCACCTGCAGAATCTCCTTCTACTAAATATAACTCAGATAATGCAGGATCACTTTCAGAGCAGTCGGCCAATTTTCCGGGCAATCCGGATCCTGACAAAACATTTTTGCGTTGAACAAGCTCGCGTGCTTTTCGAGCTGCATGACGAGCTGTGGCTGCTAAAATAACTTTGTTCACAATAATCCGCGCTTCTTTTGGATTTTCTTCCAAAAAGATAGACAGCGCTTCACTTACGGCTTGATCGACGGCTCCCATCACTTCGGAGTTCCCGAGTTTTGTTTTGGTTTGACCTTCGAACTGAGGTTCTTGTACTTTAACAGAAAGCACTGCGGTTAATCCTTCACGAAAGTCATCGCCCGAAATATCGAATTTTAACTTGCTAAGCATTCCGGATTTATCAGCATAGGATTTCAATGTCCTCGTTAATCCTCTACGAAAACCACTTAGATGCGTTCCGCCTTCGTGTGTATTGATATTGTTGACATAGGAATGCAAGTTTTCGGAAAAAGACGTATTGTATTGCATCGCAATTTCAACGGGAATATCCTGTTTTTCGCCTTCAATATAGATTGGATTTTCTGTTAGTTTAACACGCGTTTCATCCAAATATTCAATAAAATCTTTCAATCCATTCTCTGAATAAAATCGCTGAAAGACAAAATTTCCTTTGTCGTCAGTATTTCTTTCATCAGTTAGTGTAAGCTCTATTCCTTTGTTTAAGAAAGACAATTCGCGCAAACGCGAAGCGATCGTCTCGAAATTGTATTCTCTAACAGTAAAAATAGTATAATCAGGATAAAAAATAATATCTGTACCCGTGCGATCCGATTCACCCATTACTTCAACCGGAGTGATGGGTTTTCCAATGCTGTATTCTTGTTTGAAAATTTTTCCTTCGCGATAGACTTGTGCAATTAAGTGGGACGAAAGTGCATTGACGCAACTCACCCCAACTCCGTGCAAACCACCGGAAACTTTATAGCTTCCTTTATCGAATTTTCCTCCCGCATGGAGCACAGTCATAACGACTTCCAAGGCACTTTTTTGTTCCTTTTCGTGAAATCCGGTAGGGATTCCTCTTCCATTATCGTAAACACGAATGGAATTGTCTTTTTGAATAAAAACTTCTATTTTATCGCAATGACCAGCTAAAGCCTCATCAATTGAGTTGTCAACAACCTCATAAACAAGATGATGCAAACCTTTTTCGGAAATATCTCCGATATACATTGCAGGTCTTTTTCGTACTGCTTCTAAGCCTTCCAGCACCTGAATATTATCCGCCGAATATTCACCTTGTTTTCTTAACTCTTCTTCTGTCATAATTCTCTTTTTATAAGCATGCAAAGGTACAAAAAAGCCCACTATAAACCGCTTCTCAAATGAATGGAAATGCGAGTTTTTGTTAACATTTGTTAAGGAAAAGCTTTCGGAAAATGATAAAGCCGTTTGAGCCTAATTTGTTCTTGAAAAAGGAGAAAAAATCTTTCTTTAAATTCCTTCCTTTTGACTAACCGACGATCCAAACTGCATTAAATAGGCTTTGATAAATTCGTCCAAATTACCATCCATAACGGATTGAACATTGGAAGTTTCCATTCCTGTCCGAACGTCTTTGACCAATTTGTAGGGATGCATCACATAATTTCGGATTTGGGAACCCCACTCAATTTTTTTCTTATTGCTTTCGATTGCATCAATTGCTTCTTGCTTTTTTCTCAATTCCACTTCGTATAGCTGCGACTTCAGCATTTGCATTGCTTTTTGTCGGTTTTGACCTTGAGAGCGCGTTTCCTGACATTCTACAATAATTCCTGAAGGGGCGTGTTTTAATCGCACAGCGGTTTCCACTTTATTTACATTTTGGCCACCCGGACCTCCCGATCGAAAAGTATCCCAGGAAATATCGGCAGGATTTACTTCTATTTCAATATTATCATCTATTAAAGGATAGGCATAAACGGAGGCGAAAGAAGTGTGCCGTTTGTTGGCCGAATCGAAAGGAGAAATCCGAACCAATCGATGAACGCCATTTTCGCCTTTTAAATAGCCATAGGCAAATTCACCTTCAAACTCGATGCTCACTGATTTTATTCCGGCAACATCTCCTTCTTGATGGTCGATAATTTTCACTTTATAGGCTTTTTGTTCGCCCCAACGCAAATACATACGCATAAGCATTTCGGCCCAATCTTGACTTTCTGTTCCGCCTGCGCCCGGATTTATTTTTACAATGGCTCCAAGTTTATCTTCCTCACCACTAAGCATATTGATAAATTCCAGCCCGTCGATGTATTTGAGCGTCTCTGCATATTGTTCTTCAACATCTTGTTCAGCAGCTTCTTGCTGTTTATAAAATTCGAAAATAACTTCCAAATCGGCGAAAGCCGCAACGGCTAAATCGAAATCATTCACCCATTTTTTTTTGGTTTGAATGGATTTTAAGATCTTTTCGGCTTCTGTTGAATTGTTCCAGAAATCTGGAGCTTGGGTTTTTTCTTCCTCTTCAATTACTTCAATTTTCTTATGGTCAATGTCAAAGATACCTCCTCAAAGCATCGACTCGTATTTTCAAGTTCTTGATATCATCTATCAATATCATGCTTATAATTTATTCGTTAATGAATATTTTCAATTCTTTCCATATC
>DYSK01000024.1 GCA_020718315.1 Draconibacterium orientale | reverse complement strand
TCTCAAACACCAATGAGGTAACACTCGTGCCGGTTCGATCCCGGCCCTGGGTACTGGGAAATAAAAAGCCGATGAATATTATTCGTCGGCTTTTTTGTTTTTACACCTTGCCGGACAATGCAATTTATTCTATTAGCAATCAATTCAATGCAGGTTTTAAGATCTTTGATTCATTGAATTTCCGGTATTTTTCTTGAATCACGGCAAGAAGCACATAATCGGAAACAGCCAATAGGTATTCCAAATTAAATTGGCAAAAATTGATAAAGTCGTCCAATTCTTGATTTGATGCAATGGGAACAATGCTGCTTACAAAAGGAAATGATAAGCGTGTTTTGATCAGGCTTATTTTAGTATCCGTTTCGATTAAACTTCGGTATTTCTTTTTCATTTTCCCCTTATGACTAAATGTATTGTACAAGGCTGTAAGAGGTCCGTTTAATTCCAAAGGCGCTAAATGACCAGGTTCTGCTGATGGCAAACGAATGGGCGTTAAGGGAGGGAAATTTAATTGGATTGTAGAATTTTCGTTCGCTAATTGAAGTTGGGCAAATGCGTGTTTAAATTGCAAAACGGTTTTGTAAGGAGTTAACGTAAGCTCCTTTAGCTCATAAATACGCGGTTTTAGTTGGATCGGGAAATTGAGAAGAACAATTCCAGTGTCTTCTACAATGTAAAAGCCATCTTCATAACCTATGGCGGTTATTTTCAACAAATCGCCTTTCGTAATAGGAATACTAAAATCACCTTGCTCATTGCAGATGCTTTTTAAATTGAGCATTTCGTTTTTTATTTGAGCAAAACTAATGTGTTCATAGTTCTCGCTGCACCGCACTGTTCCTTTGAGCATAAGATTTCTCTCCTGTGCATTCGAAACATACCCAATGTTTAGAAATAGAATAAGAAGGGAAACGGAATGTCGAAAAGAAATGCTTTTCATGCAACAAGAAATTTAAGCTAAATTAGCTACTTGCACAACAACAAGGTGTTAAGAAGCTCTAATTGCTGTTAATGCTTGTTAAAAAAAACACCAGAGGAAAAGCTGATAAATCCTCTGGTGTTTAATGAGATAAAGAATAATTAAAACTTATATCCTACAGTGAAAATATAATTGTTTGTAGTGTTGGTGATGCTTGCAGGGTTTACGTAATCAGGATTGTACATATAAAAAGAGTTGTCGGTTTTGCGTTTTAAAGCGGCAAAATCGAAATACGTATTTCCTATTCTGTAACCCAAGCCCCATGAATAGGCATAGCTTATAATATCATTTACTTCCGGATTCATAGGCGAACTGATAATGTTGTATCCGGTGCGAAACGAAAGAGCGTCTAATCGCCATTCGGCTCCAATTCTAAAATTATGAGTCGCCCGAAAATCGGTGCGTATATCTGAATTTTCATTTGCAAAGGAATAAGTACTTGACGATAAGTAGGATTTGCTGTAATCCATGTATTCATAATCAAGACTAATAAATCCTTTTTTCTGAATAAAGAAACTGAGTCCTGCCATTGTTCTGGAAGGCGTTGAAAGTTGATAAGCCATATTTCCAATGGGCGATTCGCTGGAATATGCGTTTCCATCGCCCATTAGGCTTTCAATTTTTGCATAATATTCATCAACCAAATTTCCATAATAAGTGGGTGTATGATAGGCTGCATTGATTCTGATTGCAGGTGAAATTATGTAAATCAGGCCAATTTTGGCATTAATTCCGGTTCCTTTTGTTAGAAGGTCTTCTGTATAAGTAAACTCGTCAAACTCATAGGATTCGGGAATATAAATAGAATATTCATTGTATTTTATTTGGCGTTGAAAAGAGAGGCTTGGAATACCAAGACTAAATCCCAAAAGCAGTTTGTCGTTGTAGTTGGCCGACATGGCAAAGGACAATTCGTTTATATATCCTTTTGAATCTTCCATATAAGTTTGAATTACGCCGCCCAATGGAGCATTGCTGTAATAGTGTGACGGATCGCCCGGAATCGTGTCTAAAATATAGGCGTCCCAAGCAAGCCCGGTCGAAAATGCTTGTAAATCTTCCGGACAACTGCCATTGGCCATATCTCTCCATACATTTGCCAATGAGGAATTGAAGGATTCGCCAGAAATATACATGGTGTTGTGAAAGTTTTTGGTCCGATTGATTGATATACCGTAATTGATGGCTTTCCACCCGGAAGTTTTTTCGCTTTGCGGCAAACGGTACGTGCCCACCATTCCCAACAAGCCGTGATTTAAATTTACTTTAGAATCAAGTCCCAGTTGGTTGTTGTAAAGTGCCTCGTTGGCCGAATATTGAATAGCAGGTGAAAAATTCATCTCAGAGGATTGGAATATTCCCAAACCTGCTGGGTTATAATTCAACGTGCTTAGGTCTCCGCCAATGGATCCCATTGCGCCACCTAAAGAAACAAAACGAGCCGATCCTAAAATATCGTAGGAAGAAAAACGAAAAGCATCTGTGCTGTTTTGAGCAAAGCCTGACTGAATTAGCGTGGCCAGCAGGAGTGTTAGAAGTGGATATTGTGCTTTCATTGTCTTATTGTTTTTATTGATATAGCTTTTATTTTGAACAAAATTAAAAAACAGTCTATCGTCTTGATGAATTTCCACCTGATGATCTCGAAGATCCGCTGGACGAACTACTTGAAGTGCTTCTGCTCGTTCCTGAGCTACTGCTTGAACTTCTTACTGGTGTTGAAGAAGATCGAACGCTTGTATTGCTACTCTTGGTAGAACTCGATTCGCTTTGTACATTTGTTGGTCTGCTTACTGCACCGCCATCCGTTCTTGTTCCGGAGCTTTGGTAGGTACGCGAAGTTCCGCTATTCACGGAATTTGTCGGCGAATTGGTTCTTACATTCGTATTTGTGGGTCTTTGGTATCTTGTAGTTGGAACCGACGACCGGTTGCTCGAAAATTCGCGGCTCGATTGTGTATTTGTATTGGTGGGCGCCGTGTACTGATTTGTTCTAGTACCATTCGGACTGCCCACAGTATTTCCTGATTGAGTGGACGAACTTCTTGGGTTTTGGTATTTGACTCCGGAATTGGTGGTTGTTGAGGAGCGGTCGAAAGTGTATCTCGATTCGCTGCTCACTTGATTAGAACCATCTGGTTTGTTGTACACGTTTTGTCTGGAATCACCTTCAATTCGGCTTGTTGTTCCCGATCCAATGTTTACAGTTCTGTTTTGGAGACTGCTGCGGCTTTCGGGAGTTAATGAAGTCCTGTTTCTATCAGTTCTGATACTTGTTTCTTGTCTGCTGCTCGAGAAATAACCTCTGTTTTCGGGCGTAGTCCGGGCAGTACTCGTACTATTCACTCGAGAACTTGGATTGCTGTTTAGTGCCGAACGGTTGGTACTTGCTGTCGCACCAGTTGGCGATTTGAATGAGGAAATAGTGCTGCGACTTCTTCCTAAACTGGCGGTACTCTGATCGCGAGGACCATAATAGCGCGAATTTAGGTCGTAAGGATTTGACCAATAATAATTGCTTGCATAATAACCTGCCCAATAACCGCTATTGTAAATGCTACCATAAGAATATGGACTCCAATAAGAATATCCGTAATAGGGATTTGCCCAATTATAGTTATATGGAAAATAATAGGAATAATTGTAATAACTAGAATTGCTATAATAAGGCGAATAATAAGGATTGTAATAATAATTGTAATCATATCCGATATAAATACTTGTTCCCCAACTTATCGGACGATAATCGTACCAATACAGATTCGTATAATACGAATCGTAATAACTTGCGCCTAATACTGGATTGTCGAAGCGTCTGATTCTGGAAGAATAGGAGTAGTCGTAATAATCATCGTACTTAAAATTGTCCTCGTAATAATAATTGTCATCATCAATCAAAACTTCTCCGTAGGTATTGTCTTGTTCATTAGCTACGGCTGCTTTGTTTTGAACTTCAGGAGAAGAGTAGGTATTTATGGATTCCTTTGCCACAACCGGAGTCATTCCTTGCGAAGTAGCCCCAAATGAATAAACATCATCGGTCGAAATATTTGTAAATTGAGGTGTTACACACGATGCCAATGGAATCAGTATTAAAGGTAAAAATTTAATAAGTGTTTTCATGATTTCCTCCTTGGGTTTTATATTTAATATTTTCAAATGTCAATTTTCAAATTATGCTTAGTTTTGCACAATTCAATGTGATTAGCAAAAAAGCAAATACTATACCACAATTCAATATGGCTAAAAATTTTTCAAGCAGAGCAGAAGATTATTCTCAATGGTACAATGATATTGTAAAACATGCTGAACTTGCCGAAAATTCGTCGGTGAGAGGAAGTATGGTTATAAAGCCTTATGGGTACGCTTTATGGGAAAATATGCAGCGCGAACTCGATCGGATGTTTAAAGAAACAGGCCACGAAAACGCCTATTTTCCTTTGTTTATCCCTAAATCTTTTTTTTCGAAAGAAGCCAGTCATGTGGAAGGTTTTGCAAAAGAATGCGCCGTAGTAACTCATTATCGATTGAAAGTTGATGAAAATGGTGGCGGTATCATTGTGGATCCGGAGGCCAAACTCGAAGAAGAACTCATCGTTCGGCCTACTTCAGAAACGATAATTTGGGATACTTATAAACGTTGGGTTAAATCGTATCGCGATTTGCCAATTTTGATCAATCAATGGGCGAATGTTGTCCGCTGGGAAATGCGCACACGTCTGTTTCTTCGCACTTCGGAATTTCTTTGGCAAGAAGGTCATACTGCACATGCTACGGAAAGAGAAGCCATTGCTGAAGCAGAGCAAATGTTGGAAGTTTATGCTGATTTTGCAGAAAATTTTATGGCCATTCCCGTTATTAAAGGCACAAAATCGCCCAACGAACGTTTTGCCGGTGCGCTCGAAACCTATTGCATTGAAGCCTTGATGCAAGACGGAAAAGCTTTGCAAGCCGGAACTTCTCACTTTTTGGGACAGAATTTCGCAAAAGCCTTTGATGTAAAATACCTAAGCAAAGAAAATACTTTGGAATATGTTTGGGCCACAAGCTGGGGCGTTTCCACTCGTTTGATTGGTGCTATTATTATGGGACATTCCGACGATAATGGCTTGGTATTGCCTCCACGCCTGGCTCCAATTCAGGTAGTTATTATTCCTATTTACAAAAACGAACAACAACTTGAAGAGATTTCGGAAGTGGTGAAAGAGATTATGAAACGTCTTCGCTCAAAAGGAATTAGAGTGAAATACGATAATCGAGATACACAAAAACCGGGATTTAAATTTGCAGAGTACGAGTACAAAGGTGTTCCGGTGCGTTTTGGCATTGGTCCTCGCGATATGGAAAACAAAACCATCGAAGTTGCGCGCAGAGACAATTTGACCAAAGAAATGATGCCTATGGAGGGCATTGAAGAAAAAGTCTTGCTTTTGCTTGATGAAATCCAACAGAACTTATTCGAAAGAGCAAGCAATTTCAGAACGAAAAATTCTAAAAATGTGGATACATGGGAAGAGTTTAAGATCGAAATTGAAAAAGGTGGATTTCTGTATGCACATTGGGATGGATCTTCGGAAACGGAACAGAAAATTAAAGAAGAAACAAAGGCAACTATCCGCGCCATTCCACTCGACGCAAAAGAAGAAATGGGAAAATGCATTTATTCAGGCTTGCCATCTAGTAAGAGAGTTGTTTTTGCAAGAGCCTATTAATGGTTTCTTAAAGTTCAATTTGTTTTACTTCTCCCGATCCTTTGATGAAAGTTCTTAGGATTCTGGGATTTTCCTTGTAGTAAATATTTCCGCTGGCTCCTATAGTGGCTTCCAGTATTTCCGTTGCCCAAACATAATTGTTGTTTGAACCAATGGTGCTGATATACGTTTGTTCGCTCTGCAAATTTCGGGCATCCACCGGGCCAAAACTATTTGAAGAAACATAACTTAATCGCGTTTTTCCGCTGTAATACACCTCGGCAATCCCAATATGATACCGAATTGTTGATTTCTTGGTGTCGATATTTAAGTCTATTTTTCCCGCTGCATCCCAAATATTCAACATCAAGGAGTCGGCTTTTAGTGTGTTGGTACAAACAATATTGCCCGTGCCGTGCACTTCAAGTTCGGAAATTCTTTTTAAACGAAGCTCAACACGTATGGGTTTAGAATAGGAGCGAAGCCAATTGCATCTATTTTGATTGCTGATTTTTAAAACCCCGTTTTCAGTAGTTGTTTCAATATTGTCCAAAATATTTTCGCCGGCTACCAATTGCAGTTTGTTTATCGTATCAAAAGTTAATTCCAAATCAATGTTGTCCCAAAGCTGGATGTAATAAAAATCTTCCACACTGCGCTCTTCGCTGGTTTCTTGTCCGGTGGCGAAAAAACAATCTTTTTGGCACGAATTAAATAGAAATACGATGAATATAGCTTTCAGGAATTGGTGTGTTTTTCTTTTCATCGATTTACTTTTTTAAATGGAAGCTGATAGCCTAAACCCCACGCCAAATAGGCGGCTCTTGCAGCATGCGCTTTTAGTTCCATGCTGGCATACACATTTCGATAAACCAAATAATTTAAAGCCAATTTCTCAAAAAAGGCGCCTTCGTTTTGTTCTTTTGCATACACATAGCCGCCAATTCCAAATTTGAGCGATAGTTTTTCCAAACGTAATTCATAATTTGCAGCAAGTGCATATTTTATCAATCCTAAGTTCGTGGAGCTTATTTCTCTCTGCAACAAAAGTTCTTCGTGCGATTTGTCCCACGAAAAGTCTATCCCCACTCCGAGGCTCGACTTTTTGTTTATCGTCTTAAAAACAGTCATCGATTGGGCGAAAACGGGAAATTTCTCTCCAAGAGTGGTGTTTAAACTTTTTAATCCAAATCCCGCCTGAATGTCTATTCGCAGTGGAGCGTTTTCCGTAAGGCGAAACAGTGGATAGGGTTTCAAACCGTTGTTTTGTGGTTCATTTCCAATTTGATGTGTATATCCAACGGATGCCATGAGGAGATTTAAACCGTAGTTTGGTGTGGTGAAACTTCCATTCGAAAAATGAATCAAGCTCATTCCCAATGACAGCCGATTGTGATCATTCAAGTGAAATTGATAATCGAACCTAAAGTGAACAAACGCATTGAACGAAGAACCAATTGCTAAATTTTGATAATTTTCGATGGGAGTGAATTTTTTATTGAAATAAGCCAGCCCAAGTCCAATTCTGAAATTTGCTTTTTGTATAGGCGTATTGAATAGCGGAAAATCAATATGCGGATAAACGGCCAAGGCACTTCCTAGAACTGCTGAATTGTTGAACGAAGTATAAAAGAGGCTATATCCAATTTTGGGGTTTTGATAGATCGATTCCCACGATTTTCTTCCACTCGCACTCTTAATCAAACTTATTTCGAATGCTGGAAGATGCGTATTGAAAAGCTTTAGCTCGTTGTGGTAATTATTGATAAAACCATAATAAGCACGTGTTTCGATCGAAAGCGTAGAAAGATGTTCTTGTTTTTTTTGCAAAATATTTTGCGCAGTGCACGGATTGTAAATTTCCGACAGAAGAATTCCAATGAATAGGATGGCTTGGAGATGGCGAAAGCGACGGCTATTTTTTGTTTTCAAATGTCGAATATGTTGATGCACAAATGTATTGAAATCTTGGGAATGTCCAGCAAATGGGATGATCAGTTTAAAACCCGAAAATTCAGTATAAATAGATACTTTTGCCACAAAATATGTTGGCTTATGAAAAGGAAATTGAAAGCTTTTGAACGATTGTTGACAATCATGGACGAATTGCGCCTTAGCTGTCCGTGGGATCGAAAACAAACTTTGGAAAGCCTACGTCATTTGACTATTGAAGAAGTGTATGAGCTTTCCGATGCCATTTTGGATAACAACCTTGAAGAGGTCAAAAAGGAATTGGGCGACTTGATGCTTCACATGGTTTTCTATGCGAAAATTGGCTCAGAGAAAAACGCGTTCGATATGGCCGATGTTTTGGATAGCATCAGCGAAAAATTGATTTATCGTCATCCTCATATTTATAGCGATGTGGTAGCAAATGATGCCGAAACAGTGAAACAAAACTGGGAACTGTTGAAACTCAAAGAAGGTCGCGATTCGGTTTTGGATGGGGTGCCTCAGTCATTGCCCGCCATGGTAAAAGCTTATCGCATGCAAGAAAAGGTTCGCGGTGTTGGTTTTGATTGGGAAAAACCCGAACAGGTTTGGGAGAAAGTACAAGAAGAGCTGAAGGAATTTCACGACGAGGTGAATAAAACCGACAACAAGGAAAAAATGGAAGCCGAATTTGGTGATGTCCTTTTTGCCTTAATTAATTATGCTCGTTTTTTGGATATAAATCCCGAAGATGCATTGGAACGTACCAATAAAAAGTTTAAACGTCGCTTTCAATACCTCGAAAAGGAAACCAAATCGCAGGGGAAATCGCTTCACGAAATGAGTTTAGCCGAAATGGATGTATATTGGGACGCGGCAAAAAAGCTAGAATAAGTTTTCAGAAAACGACATTTTCAATTTACTGCTGATAAATGGTGTCGTTTAATACAAGGCGCCGTACAACAAACCGCTTGCCGTGGCCATAACAATGACCAAGACTACATAAACAACTGTTTTTTGTGTGCCAATTACATTTTGGATCACCAACATATTTGGTAGCGACAAGGCCGGACCGGCAAGCAGTAAAGCTAAAGCAGGACCTTGTCCCATGCCGTTCTTAAGCAATCCTTGTAGAATGGGAATTTCTGTAAGTGTTGCAAAATACATAAAAGCTCCAAACACTGAAGCAAAGAAATTCGAAAACAGCGAATTGCCTCCTACCAAATTGGAAACCCATTCGCTTGGCAAAATGCCTTCGCCATTGGTGGTTCCAAGCAAGAATCCGGCAGTTAGAACGCCGACGGCTAATAAGGGCAGTATTTGTTTTGTAAAACCCCAAGTTTCGTTGAGCCATTCTTGTGGTTCGCCTGGAGTTATCAATGTCAAAACCGTTAGGCCAATTACCGATAAAACAAAAGGTATCGTTGGTTGAGATGGAAAAATAATGGCTGAGATCAGGATCGGAATTACGGCAAGTGCAACATTGGCCGCCTTTATTTTCAAAATTTTGATCAAAGAAAAAATAAAGAGTATTCCAAACATGGAAGTCATCAGCCATTTATTCGACCAAATCCAAAATAATAGGCCGGCATCTGTATTGGGTTTTCCCCAATTAATAAACACCAAAATAAATACCAAAACAAAAAAATGAAAACTGCTTTGCCACAAAGGACGTTCTCCTTTTACTTCCGGAAAATTCATCTTGTCGGCGCGTGCATTTTCTTCTTTGCGATAAAGAAATGACATGATTAACCCAATGATAATACTGAAAACAACAGCTCCAATAATGCGGGCTAATCCAAGTTCAAATCCCAAAATCCGCGCAGTGAGTATAATAGCAAGAATGTTTATGGCCGGGCCAGAATATAAAAATGTGATAGCCGGTCCCAATCCGGCACCACGTTTGTGAATACTCGAAAAAAGAGGAAGAATTGTGCAACTGCATACGGCCAAAATGGTTCCCGACAAGGACGCAATTAAATAGGATTTCCATTTCGTGGCATGTGCACCAAAATATTTGATTACTGTTCCCTGACTAATAAAGACAGCGATCACTCCAGCGATAAAAAACGCTGGAATCAGGCAGAATAGCACATGTTCTTGTGCATACCATTTGGTCAACGCAAAGGCTTCTAAAATTGCACCGTCAAAACGCTTATTGCCAATAGGCATATAGTAGGTGAAGAGGAAAAATCCGAGTAGCCAAATAAAAATTTTAGATTCTTTTTTCCATTCCATTTTTCAAAGATGAGTTTAGCTAATTAGTTCTCTATTGGAGATTTAAAAAAAATATACTGGAATAATAGATTCCGACCAGAATAAATAGGACGGCTACCGTTCTTCTGAAAATGATTTCAAAAGTCTTTAATTTATTGAAAAACTCGCCCACGCGTCCCAATGCAAAAGCGATAAAATAGGCAAAAATAACCACTGGAATTCCAGTTCCCAAAGCGAAGATGAATGGTAAATACAAGCCCGACGCGCTCGCTATGGTCATGGGGATGAGCATCCCAAAATATAAAACTCCGCTGTAAGGACAGAATGCAAGTGCAAACACGATTCCGAGAATTAAAACGTCCGAATAACTGCGAGTGCTTTTCTGTTCTATTTTTTCGCTCAGTTTTCCGATTCCCGGAAAATGAATTCGGATCATATCCAACATCAATATCCCAATTAGAATCAGCAAGGGGCCTAAAAGTTTTTCGCCCCATTTTTGAACGAAACCCGCAATTTGAAATTGGCTTGCGCCAAAATAAAATAGCAAGCCTAAGCCGGAGTATGTGATGGCTCGCCCAGCGGTATAAACCAATCCGCCGATAAACACGCTTCGCCTATCGGTTAGGTCCTTTCCAATAAAAGCCATCGCTGTAATATTTGTGGATAACGGACAAGGACTCACCGCTGTCATCAGCCCCAGAATAAAAGCCGTTAAAAAGGGCATTTGGGCTGTTTCGAGCCAGTTCTGGAGAATTTCCACGGGCTATAAGTTTCTGTTGATAAGCTGTATAAGCTTGTTTTTTAAATTATCCGGATTGCTAATGGCGTATTGAAATGCGAAAACTGTAATGTTTACAATTTCGTGGCCATTATAAATATACAAGCCCGAGCCGCTTACCTGAAATTTCTTTACCAATTCTTCGTTTCCGGGTTCGTCGATGTTGATTTCGACAAACTTAACGTTCGAATTGTCGCCATATTTGTTTTTCACCAATTCTTTTGAAACAACACCCACGGCTTTGCAGGTTTCGCAGCGGCGAGTGCCATGAAAGTAATACACCTCAATGGACTTCATCTCCGATCTAACATCCGCCTTTGTTTTATCTGCAGCATTACAAATAAAAGATAAAGTGCTAAATGCAAATAGACATAGCGAGATTACAGTTAAACTATTTTTCATGATTCCGAAATTTATTGGTTTAATAGACTTTTTAATTCGCTTGATGAGGGAATTCGACCTTTTACAATTAGCTTTCCATCAACAACCAGTGCAGGAGTAGAAATAACTCCGTAAGACATAATCTCGATAAAGTCATCCACTTTTGAGATGTTGGCTTTAATGCCCGCTTGCTTCACCACATCGCGAGTGAGTTTTTCGAGCGTTTTGCATTTTTGACATCCGGTTCCTAAAATCTTTATTTCCATAATCTGATTATTGATTGATAAGCATTGTTCGTTGTTCGTAATAATACGAACAAAAATAATAAAAAAAATCAGATTTGCATAAATTCTTTAAAAAGTTTTTGAGCCAATTCCCAGTTTTCTCTATGAAGGCAATATTTTATTTTGGGAGCTTCGATTTCGCCTTGAATCAAACCGGCGCTTTTCAATTCTTTAAGATGTTGAGATAGCGTGGATTTGGCTATGGGTAGAATTTCGGACAAGTCTCCACTGTAGCAGCACGATTGTTTTGAAAGCAATTCAATAATAAATAGTCGAACGGGATGCCCCAAAGCCTTTCCAAATCTGGCTGCCAATTTTTGATTTTCGGTAAAAGTGTTTTTGGGAGTCGACATCAGTATAAAGTTTGTTCATCGCAATATTACGAATAAACAATCGGATTGTCAATAATTGGGTTTAAATGTCGAGAGCAGAAACCGATCCTAAGATTAATAATACAAGTAACGCTTAATTTTTAGCGTAGCTGTTTTTTGAAAAGGATCTGGATGAACGATTAGCAGTTGAATCCTTGAGAATTTATTCACTCTTGCATTTACATATTGCTGCAGTTCATCGGCCAATTCGTCGATGGTTTTATCAACCAAGGAAGTGATTTCCTCAAATTTTTCGTCCATTTTATTGGCCACATCGGCTTTCATTGCTTTGATGTTTAGCTCAAGTTCTTCTCTATTAAAATGAACCAAAGCCACCAGTTGTCCTTTCTTTTTAATCACAATGGACTCTACAACATGACGGAAATTATTGATCAAGGTCTCTATTTCTTCGGGATAGATATTTTCGCCATTGGCTCCAACAATCAGATTCTTCAATCTACCTTTGTGGCTCAACCAGCCTTGTTTATCAAAAACACCCAAGTCGCCGGTTTTGAACCAACCATCTTCCGTTAAAACTTCTCTTGTCTTTTCTTCGTTCTTAAAATAGCCCAACATTACATTTGGTCCTTTTGCCCAAATTTCTCCTTCATTTGTATTTGGGTCGGGATTGTATATCTTTAATTCGCAATGTACCACTTTCGGACCGATGGCTTGAAATTTTGTTTCAGATGGATTTGATCCAGCCAATAAGGGAGCTGTTTCTGTCAGTCCGTAACCGATTGCATAGGGAAATTTTGCTTCGCGTAGAAATCGCTCAACTACGGCGTCGAGTTTAGCTCCGCCAATGCCAAAGAATTTCAGATGTCCGCCAAAAGTTTTGTACATTTTTTTTCCGGCAAGACGATTGATTAGTTTTCGTGTAGGAGCAAATTTGTACATCAGGCGTGTAATCATTTTTTTCTGAATCTCCGGAAGTATGCTTGTTTTGTAAACTTTTTCAATGATTAAAGGAACGGTGAGCATGAGCTCTGGTTTTATCTTTTGCATTGCAGGGATCAAAACACTTGCCGTTGGTGGTTTTTTAAGATAACTTACACTTGCGCCTTTTAGAATAGGCAAAAGCAATCCGATGGTGTTTTCGTACGTATGCGACAAAGGCAAGACGGAAAGAAACTTATCGGTCTCTTTAATTTCTTGAATATGTCCGGATTGATAAGCATTAAACAAAACATTTTTTTGCGAAAGCATTACTCCCTTAGAGTTGTCGGTAGTTCCTGAAGTGTAAAGCAAAATGGCTAATTCGTTTTCTTTTGGTGTGTAGCGCCCTTTCAATTGGGCATTTTCATCAAAGCGAATTTGCTGCTTTTTGCCTTCAATCACTTCAAAATCATCCATGCGCACAATTGTTTCGATGAAATCCTTTTTTAATTCCATTAACTTGTATTCCAAACTATTGGAGATAAAAATTCCCTTTGCCTGAGAGTGTTGCAATACATTTTGGAGTTCGTGGGGTGCAAAATCAGGAAGAACCGGTATGCTCACAATGCCCATGCATTGCATCGCAAAATAGGAAATCGCCCAATTTGGCATATTCTGACTAAACAGTATCACTTTGTCGCCTTGCTTAAATCCAAGGGATTCCAAAAAATTCATTACTCCCTCAATTTTTACACCCATTTGGGCATAGGTTAGAGGCGTTTCGTCAACAAAGCTCAAGGCATTATTTTGGGCATATCTTGAAACAACATTTGGGATCATTTCGGAGAAACTATAAGTAGGCATGGTTTGCATAAGGTTGAATTAAGCTATAAAGATAGACTAATACCGTATTTATATTGAATTATTTAACTTTTCTTATAGGATTCGCCTCACACTGAAGAGGGTGGTGACAAACTTGGAGTCAAAACAGAAAAGACTAGGGGCTGAATAATTAAACTGCTTTTATATTTGATGAGTGGTTTTCGTGAATAATCAGATTATACTGGGCTTCATTATTTTAATTGAAATAGCGCGAGGATTGAATTATTAATTTATTGAAAAGGTTGAATCGTTCGAATCATTATACTATTTTTATGTTTTGAAATCTTCCTGTATTTTTCAAAAAAATCTACATTCAAAAATGGAGTTGGCGACAAAGTATAAGTCGTTGGAGATTGTATTCTTTACCGTGAAATGAATAAACTAAAATTATAGAAAATGAAAAGAAAAGAAGTACTTAGAAAAATTAGTTTAATGTTCTTGCTTGCTCTTGCAGCAACGACATTTACCTTCAGTTTTGTAGCCTGTAACCAGAATCCTGCCGACAAACAAAACGAAACAAGCATTCAAACTGCCACTTTCGACTCCATTAGCGAGCAAGAAGTATTGGCTGCACAAGCTGCTTGGGGCGATGGAATTGTTAAGATTGGGAAAGTTTATTTGGAAAATGGCGATTTTAAGACCGCAGCTCTCAATCATATCAATGAATTCTATGGATATGATCAGGGAACAGTTTTGTTTAAACCCACTCTAACATCTCAAAAACAATTTCGTACCGATTTGCAGGGAGCGCTTTCTTATTTTGTTTCGGGCGACGAAAGTTACCCTGAAGATCATGGATTTGCCATCAAACCATGGAGCAATGTAAGATGGGAAAGTGTTGGTATTAAAATCATTGGAAACATGGCCGTCGCTATGGGAAATTATTATTTCACACCTGCAAAAGGTGGCGACGAGGTAAAGGTGGAGTATTCTTTTGCCTATTCAAAAGACGATAGCGGAAAACTAAAAATTCTGTTGCACGACTCGCATTTGCCTTACAAACCTGAAGAAAAACATTGATTGTTTAGCCATTGCGAATAGAAAATAACCAAAAATTCTGGTAAGTTTAAAAACAAATAGCTGAATGCTGCATTCAGCTATTTGCTTTATCGGCTGTTAATTTCGATTGCTTGCATTAAAGAGTTTTGCTTTTTCTTCGGCCGAAAGGCTTTCGTAGCCTGATTTCTTTATTTTTTCAAGAATGACATCGATTCGAGCTTGTTCTTCGGCTTTTTTGCGCAAATAATCTTCGTCTTTTTGCGGTTTCGGATTGGTGTAAACGTTTTTGAATTTGGTTTTTGGTTTTTTGAATTGGTTCAAAAAGGAGCCAAAACTAAATTTACCGAACAAGGCATCCAAATGTTTTCCTTTATTCAGTTGGCGAATCATGAAAAAACCATAAAGCGCACCGCCTATATGTGCAATATGTCCGCCGGCATTTTCATTTCTTATGTTTAATACATCCAAAACGATGATGGCCAGAGCAATGTATTTCAAAGGAACGCGTCCAAAAAGGATCAATTGAAGCGGAAGGTTTGGAACACGTGTGGCGCTGGCCACAAAAATAGCCAAAACCGAAGCCGAAGATCCAAGAGCAATGGCATTTGCCACATGATTGCTAAAAGCAGGAAATAAATTAAAAGAAAGGATAAACAGAAATGCACCTGCCAGTCCGCCAAAAATATACGTGCTCAACAGTTTTTTTTCGCTCAAATAATTTGTAAAGATTTGGCCGCCAATGTAAAGCACCATCATATTAAAGAGCAAATGCAATATCCCTTCTTGTACAAACATATACGTTAGCAATGTCCAAGGTTTGAAAGCCAAAGCACTTAGATCGGCTGGCAATGATAACCAATATGTTAAGCGCGAAACACCGTTTGCCAATACAAACTCTTGATCGATCGAAAATAAAAACAGCGTCAGATTTATGCTGTTGAGGAGCACAAAAACCAAGATATTGATTAAAATCAGCTTTGAAAGTGCCGACTTCTGGTTAAAGAACCTTTTGATGGAAGTCCAATAATCTCTTAGAGGCATTTGATATGGATTGTGTTGTGAGTACATTAGTAAAGTTTTCCTTTTTTACGCCAATAGGTGATAAGCAAAAAACCAAATATCATCCCGCCCAAATGAGCAAAGTGGGCTACATTGTCGTTTGGATTGTTTGATATTCCTGAATACAGCTCAAAAGCTCCGTAAAGAATCACAAACCATTTGGCCTTGATTGGGATTGCAAAATACAGATAGATGAGCGAATTGGGAAACATCATTCCAAAGGCAAGCAAAATACCAAACACAGCACCGCTTGCTCCCACAACAGTGTTTGCATTTAAGAAATCGACCCGATATTGCTCCATAAACGAAATACTCAGTTGAAGTGCTTGCTCTGGATTTGCACTCAGCAGGCGATTGTATTCGGTCACAAAGGCGTTGTAATGATTCTGAATGTCGTAACTCCCAATTTGAAAATGCGCTGAATTGTTAAATTGAAGAAAACCGGCAAGGCTTGGGTCGTTCAAAAACTGATCGATGGCCTGAATGGAAGGAGCCAATTGAAAATGAATCCAAACCGTGTAAATGACTGCGGCACCCATTCCCGTAACAATATAATAAATTAGAAATTTCTTGCTTCCCCACACATTTTCTAAGGTGTTGCCAAACATCCACAGCGCAAACATATTAAACAAAATATGCGAAAAATTTTGCGTGCTATGCATAAACATATAGGTGATGTACTGAAAAGGTCGAAAATCTGCCGATCCAATATAATGCAATCCAAGCAGATTGTTCAGATCGTAATGAAATGCTTTTCCGAAGCCTATTGCGGCCAAAAACAGAAGTCCGTTTATAATCAATAGGTTTTTTACAACCGGGGGCAGTATCCCAAATCGATTGGGTCTAAATTGTTGAATCATTCATTTTAATTTTAAGTCTTTTCTTGCAAAATGTTTGCCAAAAAAGAGAATTAATCGTTTCGAAATTTATCGTCGAGCTCCGCCGAATCAAGAATTCTAAGAATGGCTTGTCCGCCGGGCGATTTGTCGGGAACCTGACAAGCAAAAAGTTCGTCAATAAGCTGTGTCATTTCTTCTGTCTTCAGTCGTTGCCCAGCCTTTATGGCCAATTGGCGTGCCATGCTTTTCGCAAAATGTACTTTTCTGTCCTGATCAAATTCTTTACTCGATTTGTAGTTTTCCAGAATTTGCTCCAATATCGGATGTATTTGACTTTCTGTGATTTCGGGGGGCGTTCCGTTTGCCACAAAATTTTGCAGAGAAAACTGTTCCAGTTCAAATCCGATTTCTTTTAAATCGGACAGTAGCTGCTTGATGATTTCGCTGTCGGAAAGATTGAAATGGAGTTGGATTGGAAACAGCAATTGTTGCGAAGCTTTTTTGCCGTTTTGATATTGAGTTAAATATTTCTCAAAGAGGATTCGCTCGTGAGCATATTGCTGATTGATAATCATCAAGCCCGATTTTACAGGACTTACAATGTATTTCAAACCGATTTGCATTACATTTCGAATGGATACGTCCACTTCGGATTTTGTATCGCTTGTAAAATTAGAACTTTGAATTGCTTGGTCTGGATATTCGCTAAAAGAGGGATAGAGTTTTTCCCAATGAGGCAGATTTGCTTTTCTTTGTTGGCTTGATTTTTCAACTTGTTTGCTCTCAAATGGATTGTAATCGGGATTGATAGTGATTTGCGGTGGTCGAATGGGGCGGTTGGCCGGAAAATCAAATTCAAACCCAGGTTCCGTATCAAAATCGAGAAGCGGTGTAAGGTTGTGTTCCGCCAAGGCTTTTTTTATGGAAGATCCTAAAACAGCGTAAATCAATCGTTTGTCCTGAAAATTCACTTCCACTTTGGTAGGATGGATATTTACATCTATCGTTTTTGGATCCACGTCGATGTAAATAAAATAACTCGGCAGTGCATTTTCCGGTATGAGTTCCTGAAAAGTATTCATCACCGAATGATGAAAATAATTTTGTTTAATAAACCGGTTGTTGGCAAAGAAGAATTGTTCTCCTCGTGTTTTTTTTGCAAATTCGGGCTTGCCAATAAATCCATATACATTTACATGTTCCGACTTTTGTTTCAAGGGCACCATTCGTTCGTTGTAGTGAGAGCCAAAAAGACCTACAATTCGCTGTTTAAGATTGGCAGATTTCAGTTGAAAAAGAATCTGTCCGTTGTTGTAAAAGGTATAGGCTACGTGAGGACTTACCAAAGCGACACGTTGAAATTCGTCGATGATATGACGAAGTTCGGCTACATTCGATTTCAAAAAATTGCGTCGTGCGGGCACGTTGTAAAAAAGATTCTTCACCGCAATGGACGTTCCTGTTTGGAATTGACAACTGTGTTGAGAAATTAAGGTGGAGCCTTCCATCGAAATTGAGCTTCCCAATTCGTTTTGCGATTGCCGTGTTTTCATTTCTACATGAGCAATTGCAGCGATGGAAGCCAGTGCTTCGCCTCGAAACCCCATAGTGGTGAGTGAAAATAAATCGTCGGCAGTTTTTATTTTTGAAGTGGCGTGTTTTTCAAAACATAAACGAGCATCGGTTTCCGACATCCCTTTTCCGTTGTCAATCACCTGAACCAACGTCTTGCCCGCTTCTTTAATTATCAGACTTATATCGGTGGCTCCGGCATCCAAAGCGTTTTCCAAAAGTTCTTTCACTACCGAAGCCGGTCGTTGAATCACTTCGCCTGCAGCAATTTGATTGGCTACCGAATCGGGCAAAAGGTGGATAATATCGGCCATTATTTAAGAATGATGTAGAGTAAAATTGCGAGAATAATGGCATAAACATAGAGTGCATATTTTCGGGATTTGCTTTGATACCGATCTTCGTGTCCCCATTTTTTTCTCATTTCTTCCCGAATATCGATTCGCCCTGGATTTTTTATCCTGTCTTCAATTTCTTGTTTTCGTTTTTCTTCAGCCTCTTTTTTGGCATCGTAATAGCGGGTCTTAAAATCAATTTGTTTGGGCGGTCTAACTTTATTAAATGTAAGCTTCATAAGGCAGCAATTTAAGAATCCTTTTTACTTCTTTTTCTGGCATCAATAAGGCAGCAAATTTAAGGATAATTTTTGAGCGATATTATTCTGTCGTTGATATTTGGCAAGCCCAATTATTTCATGCTTTTTACTATTTTTGCTAAAATTAATGTAGTAGAATGAATCATGTTTTTCCGTCTTTAATCTTGCTTTTTGTACTTTCTTTTTCCGGTCTGCAAGCTCAATTTGTTTATCCACTCGATTATTTTCGTTCGCCTGTTGATTCGCGTATTCTGCTCTCCGGGACTTTTGGTGAGCTTCGTTCGAATCATTTTCATACCGGAATTGATATAAAAACGGGCGGTGTTGAAGGTGCAAAAATCTACGCTCCGGCCGATGCGTATGTGAGTCGGATAAAAATTTCGGCCTTTGGTTATGGAAAGTCAATCTATTTGACGCACCCAAATGGCTATGTGAGTGTATATGGACATTTGAGCAGTCTTGAAGAAAAATCGGCTGCTTATGCAAAAGAACAGCAATACAAACAGAAATCCTATGAAGTTGATTTGTATTTGAAAGAAGATCAGATTACATATAAAAAAGGCGATTTAATTGCGTATTCGGGAAATTCAGGAAGTTCGGGAGGTCCTCATTTGCATTTCGAAATCCGGGACGAGAAAACGCAGGAACCAATTAATCCGCTTCTTTTTGGGATGAAAATAAACGATTATGTGAGGCCATCCATTCATTCTGTGCGTGTTTATCCCATTGGAAAAAAGCCTTTTAATTTGGAGTTGACCGGTTGGGGAGAAAAGCACAAACTCAAAGTACGAGACACTATTCCCGTCCCAAAATCATTTTATTTGGGAATAAGCACAATTGATAAGGCCAATGATTCGGAAAGCGAAAATGGCGTTTTCGAAGTAGAATTGTTTTTTGATTCAAAAAAAATATATGGAAATCGTCAGGAACGGCTGGATTTTGCCACCGGGCGTTATATCAATACCTTTATCGACTACAGCTATTTTGTGAAAAACAACAGGCGTTATCAAAGGTCTTATATTGGGCCAAACAACGCGCTTAAAATTTATAAAGGCGTTCAGAACAATGGAATCCTGGAATTGACCGACACAAAAATTCATGAGCTTCAATACCGAGTAACTGATGTCAATGGAAATGTTTCACAAATCAAATTTCATGTGTATTACGATCCGGCTAAAGTTTTTGAATCATTGCCAATGGATATAGAGAAATGGACGGTTTTTTATTCCGATCGGCAAAATAAATTTGAAACCGATCATGTAAAAATTGTTGTTCCTGAGAATGCGCTTTACGACAGTTTGTATTTTCATTTTGATAGCGTAGCGGCTACAAAACAAACCTTTTCGCCCATTTATAAATTTCACAGCAAGGAAGTGGCTTTGCAAAAATTTGTTCAGCTAAATATCAAAGCAGCTATTTTGCCGGAGAAATTGAAAGATAAAATTTTGATAGCCAAGGTAGAAGGTAAATCATTTACCGCTTTTTCTACAACATGGAATGGGGAATGGGCAAGTATTCTAACGCGCGATTTTGGTGATTATACACTTATTGCCGACACAATAAAACCCCAAATCACCTTCTTAAATGCCGAAAAATTGACCACTTTAGCAAAAAAACAAACAGTTCGTTTCAAGGTTATCGATTTATTGAGCGGTATTAAAAGTTACAATGCCTATCTGAATGAAAAATGGGTGCTTTTTGAATACGATGCAAAAAACGACTTAATCTTTCATCAGATAGAAAATGATTTGTTGCCAAATAATAAGCTGCGTATAGAAATTATAGACAACGTTGGTAATAAAAGCGTTTGGGAACATAGTTTTCCTCGAGCCCTATAACAACAGCGCGTATTAAAAATATTTTAAAATTTTTAACTAATTTCTTGCATCAACTCGATTTATGATTACCTTTGCACAAGAAATGTTATCGTCCTGATAATGTTTCTTTGGTTAATTATGGTTTGTGTTTGAGGTGCGAAGTGGTTTTCGCACCTTTTTTCTTTTTGATTGGTTTAAAAACATTTCTAAAATGGATAATTGTTGTCCGATAAAAAAATGCACTTTCAAAAAATGAAAAAAATAAACTGCTTCAAATCATATCAAATTTAAAGTTTAGTTTGTATTATGTAATAAATACCTAAATCCCAATCTAAAATCTTGGGAAAGTGAATTTGTAGATTGTATAAGAAG
>DYSK01000023.1 GCA_020718315.1 Draconibacterium orientale | reverse complement strand
GACCTCCTGCTCCCAAAGCAGGCGCGATAACCGGGCTACGCTACACCCCGAAAAATTAAAGAACGTCTTTCATCAAAAAAAATGGCGGAGAAGGGGGGATTCGAACCCCCGGTACACTTTCGAGTACGCATGTTTAGCAAACATGTGGTTTCAGCCACTCACCCACCTCTCCAGAGGTTTTCAATGAACCGACAATGCTCTTTGCATTTGCGATTGCAAAAATAACCATTATTTTCATTAGACCAAGCAAATTGAAAAATAATTACAGCCTTTCCATAAGAAATTGGATATCCTCTTCGCTCTTAAAATCTTTCGTTTCTTGGTCGTGTTTAAATACTCTCAAATCTCGATTACCCACATGTTTAATTTCATTTCCTTTTATACGCAAAAAACAAGCTTCACGCAAGCCAACAACGTAAACATCGGGATTGACAGCTAAAAATTCGTTGATTCTTTGCTCTCGAGTTTCGCCTCCATGTCCTTCCGGATTGGCATCCAAATAATGCGGATTAATCTGAAAAGGAATCACATTTAAACAATTGAAACTTTCCGGTTCTACAATAGGCATATCGTTGGTGGTACGTAAAGTTGGACAAGCCACATTAGAACCGGCACTCCATCCCAAATAGGGCGTTCCCGCCTCCACATTTTCTCGAATTGCATCCATTATTTTCATTTTATGCATCATATACACCAAATGAAACGTATTTCCGCCGCCTACAACTATTGCCTCAGCTTGTTTTACTGCTTCTACGGCATCTTCTTGTTGATGAATGGAATACAAATTGCAACCCAATTCTAAAAACACTGTTTTTACACGAATTTCGTAAGCATCGAAACTCGCTTTTAAACTTTTATCAGATAGATTCACTCCTGCATAAGGGATAAATAGGACGTTTTTTACTTTGATCTCGTCCAGAAAAGATTGGATGTGGTGGCGTGGCCAAGAAAGATAGGCTTCGCCGTAATTTGTCGAATTGCTGATGAGCAAAAGGTTTCTTTGCATACTATTTTTGAATTAGAATGTAAAATTTGAAAAGATAAAAATAAGATTTTAAAAAGGATTTCCTCAAAATAGGGAAGAAAAAAATATTATAAAACCATATCGTCGAAACGCAAGATGGTATTTTTTCCTTTTGATCTAAAATAGTCGCGCAAATAGTATTCGGAGCCCGAATAAGAGGCCAAAACGAAATCGCCACCCCATGCGCCCAATGATTTTATTTCGCCTTGAAAATCGGAAAAGAATTGTTTTTTAATTCGGTCGATGCCAAGTACTTTTGAGAGAATACGCTCATGTTCGACCAATGCCTGTTCAAAATCCACAAGGTTTCGTGCATTTGCAATGATCCTACTCAAACTAGACACTTCCTCAATATCTTCCATTTTGGCTTTAATTTTTGCTTTATAGGAAGCCACACTTTCTTCTGAATTTTTCTTTCTATCTAAATGGACAAAATAGAGCTGGTCTTTGAAAGTTGGATTAAACTCGGCAGTAGTTATCTGCGGTTCGCCATCTACCAACTGATAAAAAATTGGGCTATTGGAACGTGCCGCTGCCACATCAAAGCCGGAGCCATTGGACGTAACTTTGGAAAGATTGTACGGATCCACATCGAGCCAATATCCGATATTGGAAAGCAATGTAGAACTACTTCCCAAACCCCAAGAGTTATCAAAATCGAGGTTTGTCCGGATCAAAATTCCTTTTTGATTGTCAACGGAAATATTTCCTAAATCGAATGCTTTTTTCAGAATTTTTTTAAGGTGAAGAGCCAGTTTTTGATCGTTGGTATGAATGATATTGAAAAGGCGCGATCCAAAACTTACTTGCAGCCAACCTTTGTTTAACACATAAGCTTCCCAGCGAATTCCCGAAAAATCTTCATGTAAACTAACATCGAGTTTTTGTCCGAATTTAGTTGGAACGGCCATAGCCAATGCACCATCGAGCACCAAGTATTCGCCTGAGATGAGTAGTTTTCCGTTTGAATGAAAAGCAGCTATATTCACTTTACATTAATTTCGAAGCGTCTTTAAAAAATCTTCTGCAGCATTAAAAGAGACTTTGACCGTCTTAAAGTAGTTAATTGCAGCTTCTTTCTCTTTATCAGTCGCGCCAAAGGTATTCAAAATATTTAACAAATGCATCTTCATATGGCCTTTTTGTATTCCTTTCGTTGTTAACGATCTTAGGGCACCAAAATTGTTGGCCAATCCGATGACGGCAGAAATTTGCATTAAATCTTCAGCAGAAGGATCGGAAAGAAGTTCCAAAGTAAGTTTTGCCAAAGGATGCAAGCTCGTTAATCCGCCAACAGTTCCTAACGAAATAGGCAATAATAAGGAATAACGAAAAATTCCATTCTCCAGATTCAATTTTGTCAAGCTTCTGTATTGTCCATCGCGGGCTGCAAAAGTATGTCCACAAGCTTCAACGGCTCTAAAATCGTTTCCGCTTGCAAGCACAACGGAATCTATTCCGTTGAATATTCCTTTGTTATGTGTAGTTGCACGATGTGGATCGACGATGGCAATCTGCACTGCTTTTTCGAATTTCCACACAAATTCTTCGGCTGTCATATCCGGGTCGATGGCAGAAAATTCTTCGATTGGACATTCTACCCATGCTTCGACCAAACATTCGGGCGTATAGTTGGAAAGAATGGCCATAATTATCTTGACTTCTTTCTCTACAATTTCGATTTTCTGTGCTACAAAATCTTTTAAAATATCCGCAAATTCTTCCAGACAAGAATTGATAAAATTGGCGCCCATCGAATCGCGTGTGTCAAAACTTGCTTTCAATTGATAATAGTCAGGAATTTCGTGCGACAAATTCACCAACTGAATGTCTAAAATTCCACCACCGCGTTCGCGCATATTTCTTGTTATCGAATTGGTACCTTCAATCAATCTTTGTTTCAATTCGGAAAAATGCGTCTCTAATTCATGGATGTTTCCTGTCCAAATAAAATGAACCTGACCAATTTTAGTAGTGGACAAAATTCGTGTGTGAAAGCCACCTCGTGTCGACCAAAATTTGGCGCTATTCGATGCTGCTGCCACCACCGAACTTTCTTCGATCACCATAGGGATCATAAAATTTTTCCCATTAATCATAACATTGGGAGCAATTCCGTAGGGGAAATGAAAGTTCGAGATGGTGTTTTCGCTAAATTCATCAAAGAGTTTTTGATGTTCAGGATTTGAGTACCAATAAGAAGCCAGCGATTGACTTACTGCTTGCGGATTTTCGAAAAACTGAGCAACTTGTTCTATTTTTTCTGCTTTTGTGAGTTTCGAAAAGCCGGGAATTATTTTTTTTTCTTTCATTTAATCGCGTATCTTAAGATAGGATTCGGCCATTTTCAATCCTTGCTTGATGGATTCTAAGTAGGCTCTTAATTCGGAATAATCGCCCTTCGCTTTGTTTAGAAATGCGGAAGCTTGACCAAAAACAGACTGGTGTTTATATTTTTTCATCAAGTAATACCCATCCAACCAATTGCCAATTCCACCAGAAATGATAATATTTTTATTTTGCGTTAGTTCGTTAGGCAGCGCATTTAAAAACCCAACCATTTCTTCGGCAGTATGTCCAACGGTAGTGAATGATTTGAAGACTTCGTTTTTCAATTTATCGGATCGAAGCAATTCCAATTGCGAGAAGTTGGTTCCTCCAAAAGCGCCAAATTCCAATCCGGCTATATCTAAGCGCAAGAGTGCTTCCAAACTTCCGGGACCTATTCCTTGACCAACTTCTTTCACGAAAATAGGGGATTTCATTTTTTCCAACAATCGTTGAATCGTCTCGATTGGTGATACCAAAATGGAGTCTCCTTCGGGTTGAAGAAATTCTTGCAGGGGATTGAGGTGAACGAAAAGTCCGTCGACGCGTAAAATTCCAAGCATATCTTGAAGTTTATTCAGATCATTATTTTCGATTAGTTTTTCGACCTGAGCAATTCCCAAATTTGCCAAAAATGGCAATTCGTCGCCAATGATTGATCGCATATCAAAATCGCTCAAACGAGCAGAATCTTTTAAGAGAGCTCTACATGAGCCCAAACCCATTCCCAAACCGAATTCGTGACAGGCTGTGGCAAGTTTGGTATTGATTTCTTTTGCTTGTGCAGTGCCGCCAGTCATACTGGAAACCCAAACAGGCATTTTCATTTTCTTATTCAGAAAAGAAATCTCCGGCAATTCCTGATTTGGATGAGCGTTTAAAGCCGGTTCGTAGTAAAAACGAGGATCGCACAAATGTTTTTCTATTTGCGATTGAGAAGTGAGTTTGATATGGTCGTTTTTTCTTGATTCCATAATAATTGGGCAAATATACGGAAATCGATGAAGTATTGAAAAAAGCAGACGGTTTAATCGTTGATTCTAGAAAAAAGAAAAGCTTCTGAAAATTCAGAAGCTCTTTTAATATTCATTGATGTGGCTAGGTATTACATCATTCCACCCATTCCGCCACCCATTCCGCCCATAGCGGCAGGATTGATTGCAGGAGCGTTTTCATCTTTGTGTTCAGAGATTACTACACCTGTAGTTAAAAGCATTCCGGCAATTGAAGCTGCATTTTCGAGTGCAACGCGGGTTACTTTTGCAGGATCAATCACTCCGGCTTCGTACAGGTTTTCATATTTTTCGGTACGTGCATTGAAACCAAAATCGCCTTTACCTTCTTTCACGCGGTTCACAACCACGCTACCTTCCATTCCGGCATTTTCTACAATCTGACGCAATGGCTCTTCGAGAGCGCGACGAATGATTGCAATTCCTGTTTTTTCATCTTCATTATCGCCAACAACCGCTTCGAGTGATGGAATTGCACGAATCAATGCAACGCCTCCACCGGGAATAATTCCTTCTTCGATAGCAGCGCGCGTTGCAGCCAAAGCATCGTCGAAACGATCTTTTTTCTCTTTCATTTCCATTTCTGAAGCTGCTCCAACATAAATTACAGCAACTCCTCCGGCCAATTTAGCCAAACGTTCTTGCAATTTTTCTTTGTCGTAGTCAGAAGTTGTTGTTTCTATTTGCGCTTTAATTTGTTTCACACGCGCTTGAATGAGATCAGCAGCACCTTTTCCGCTCACAAGGGTTGTATTGTCTTTGTTGATAACCACTTTTTCGGCTAAGCCTAAATGTTCCAATGTTGCATCTTCCAATTTGTATCCTTTTTCTTCCGAAATCACTGTTCCGCCTGTTAGGATAGCAATATCTTCAAGCATTTCTTTTCGGCGATCGCCAAAACCAGGCGCTTTTACGGCTGCAATTTTCAATGCACCACGCAAGCGATTCACTACCAATGTAGCCAAAGCTTCCGATTCAACATCTTCTGAAATAATGATGAATGGACGGCCTGTTTGTGCGGCTTTTTCCAAAATTGGAAGCAATTCTTTCATAGCCGAAATCTTCTTATCATAAATAAGAATGAAAGGATTTTCGTAAACAACTTCCATTTTCTCGGTATTTGTTACAAAATAAGGTGAAATATATCCCCGATCGAATTGCATTCCTTCAACAACCTCCACACTGGTTTCGATTCCTTTGGCTTCTTCGATGGTGATAACACCTTCTTTCTTCACTTTCTCCATAGCTGTTGCAATTATATCGCCTATAGAAGCTTCATTGTTTGCAGAGATAGACGCAATTTGACGAATTTTTTCGTTGCTATCTCCTACTTCAATTGCCTGATTTTTAATATTTGCAACGACAGCAGCAACAGCTTTGTCAATACCACGCTTCAAATCCATTGGATTTGCTCCGGCAGTCACATTTTTCAGACCTGTAGAAACAATTGACTGAGCCAAAACGGTAGCAGTTGTTGTTCCATCGCCGGCCAAATCGTTGGTTTTAGAAGCAACTTCTTTCACCATTTGAGCGCCCATGTTTTCTACGGGATGAGTCAATTCGATTTCTTTTGCTACTGTAACACCATCTTTGGTAATCATAGGACCACCAAAAGATTTTTCAATTATGACATTACGTCCTTTAGGACCTAATGTAACTTTCACTGCATTTGCCAAAGCATCCACTCCTCTTTTGAGTGATTCTCGGGCTTCGTAATCAAAAACGATATCTTTTGCCATATTCTTAAGTTTTATCTAAATTTTGTATTAAAATGATTTAAATGATTGCTAAAATTTCAGATTCCTGCATGATGAGGTAATCCATTCCTTCCAGATTTAGTTCGGTACCAACGAATTTGCCATACAGAACAATATCGTTTACCTTAACGGTCAATGCTTTACCATCAATTCCATTTCCAACGGCCACTACTTGTCCTTTAAGTGGTTTTTGTTTTGCGGTATCCGGAATAATAATTCCACCTGCCGTTTTTTCTTCGGCGGCCAATGGTTTAATTAAAACACGATCTCCAAGCGGTTGTATTTTCATAATGAGTATCTATTATTGGTTTTTGAGGGACTATTTATCGAATATTGTGCCAAAGGAGAAAGCAAAAAAAAATGTCAGACTGCGTGACAATCTGACATTTTAAAATTTCTTTTTCTTCCCTACTTTTTACCCTCAACAGGAGGAGCTTGGAAATCGATGGGTTTTGTATTTTCGATTTGTTTACGCAATTCAGTATCAACAGTACCTTCTACTTTTGAATTGCGAGGAATTACGAAAATAGAAAACAAACTAAGAACCAATAGAACGATGGCCAATGTCCAGGTAGATTTTTCTAGAAAATCGGCTGTTTTGCGAACTCCCATAAATTGATTGTTGCCGGCAAAATTGGAAGCTAAACCGCCCCCTTTGGAATTCTGAACCAAAACAACCAACACCAACAGAACACTTGTGATTAAAATTAAAATCGATACAATTATATAAGCACCCATGCTTTTTATCTTTTAAATTATTTATTTCTTTTCCAATTCTTTAATTAGGGCTGCAAAGTAAGTACTTTTTTCTGGAATATTCAAACTTAATAGTTTATAAATTTCGATGGCTTTTTGGATGTTTCCTTGATCGCGGTAAATTTTTGCCAGCGTTTCGGTTACAAAAGTACCTGGTTCGAATGAACTTTCCAGTGCAGCCACATCCGGATCGAAAAACGCTACCTTTTCGGGACGAGAAATACTTGGTTCTTCGCGAATAAATTTATCTATCAAATCCAATTTAGACGGACTTGGCTTTTTGTCGCTTTCGTTGGCCGACACTTGTTTTGATGCAAGTTCTTCCTTCGAATTTTCAATTTCGGTCAAACGTTTTTTGACCAGTTGCAGCAATTCGGCTTTTGATTTTACTTTGTTCCGTTCGTCAATCAAGTCATCATCAAATTCTGCCGCTTTGTTTCGGGCAAACTCTATTTTCGAAATATTGATGGAGCTATTATCAGCTACTCTATTTTCAGTTTCAGGAATCGCTACCGGTAGCATTGGTGTTGCTTCCAAAACAGCTTTCTGTGGAACTTTTTCCTCTACCACCAAAATTGTTTCAGCTTCGTTGGCAAGCTCTTTTTTATCCTCTACTTTGTTTTGAAGCGCGTCAATTTGCCGTTTCAACAATGTACGATCCGAAGCGTAAGCCGCTGTTTTTTGAAGTTGATAGGCAAATCGGATATCCTTAATCTTGGATAAATTGAATAGATAAAGTTGTTGGATATTTTGCGAATAAGGAAAAAGCTTCACCAATTTCTGGGTTTCCTCAAGCGTGGTCTTATCTAAAATTTGAGGTTGATTGATGTGAGACAAAAACTCTTTCGCATTCATAAGTTTACCAATTTACAACCGCTTTATTAAAAATATCGTCGATAAGCATTTCCTTAATTTGAGCAATTAATGCATCTTGAACAGTTGCCAAATCCAACTCGCTATTGTAGTCGGAATAAGCGGTAAAGGTCGTTTCAAAATTATTTTGGGGCTCAATAAGGTTTGTAAACTTTATACGAACACTCACCGTGAGTCGGGTTTGGGCTGCAATATCGGTACTTTGGATGGACTGAGGGCTGGTTTTATAGCTTGTGATAGCACCTTCAAACTGCAGATCGCCACCGGCAGGAATGATGTCGAGTGATGTTTGAGCAGAAAACCGATCGCGCAAGGCAGAAGTTAAAACTTCACTGAGGGTTGGATTTACAAAATCTGCATTGTTTTCGATGTAAGCTATGCTGAGTGTTTTGGCCGCAGCAGGAATTGAAGCTCCTGTAAAAGAAATACTTATACATGAATTGAATAAAAACACGCTCCATAATAGCAGCAACGAATGTAAAAGTTTTCGCTTCATTAGATGATATTGTATTCTTTAATTTTTCGATATAAAGTTCGTTCCGATATCCCAAGAGCCGTTGCGGCATCTTTGCGTTTTCCTTTGTGTTTTTCGAGTGCTCTACGAATCAAATCTTCTTCCTTTTTTTGAATAGAAAGTGTTTCTTCTTCAATTACTTCGGCGGGCGAGTTGAGCGTGTCGAATACTTGGTCGTTAAAATTCTCCTCTTCAATTTCGTCGGCTTCTGTTCGAGAAGTCCTATGTTCATCGCTGTTTCGGATAATTTCATAGCCGGAATCCAGTTTCCGAATCAATTCGGCTTCACGGTCTTTTGATTTAGTAGGGCTGCTTTCGTGTTGTAGCATTTCGAGCACTATTTTTTTTAATTCGGACAAATCGCGTTTCATATCAAAAAACACCTTGTATAATAAATCGCGTTCTGAAATATTTTCTTGTCCTTCTTTTGAATAAAGAATTGGCAAATCTCTGTGGTAGGTATCGGGCAAATATTTTGCCAATGTGGCGGCATCGATGGCCTTATCTTGCTCGATGATTGAAATCTGTTCGCTAATATTTTTTAGCTGGCGAATATTCCCATCCCAGCGATAGCGTAATAGAATTTTTTGTGCTTCATCGTCGAGCCGGATAACCGGCATCCTGTATTTTTCGGCAAAATCGCTGGCAAATTTCCTGAAAAGTAGGTGAATATCTTCTTTTCGTTCGCGAAGCGAAGGCACTTGAATTGGAACCGTATTCAATCGATAATACAAATCCTGACGGAATTTTCCTTTCGAAATCGCATCTGGAATCAACACATTGGAAGCAGCAATAACCCGCACATTTGTTTTTTGACCTTTGGAAGATCCGACTTTAAAAAACTCGCCGCTTTCTAATACGCGCAACAAGCGTACTTGCGTTCCAAGCGGAAGTTCTGCCACCTCGTCCAAAAATATAGTTCCTCCATCAGCCACTTCAAAGTACCCTTTACGGGCTTCATGTGCGCCTGTAAACGATCCTTTTTCATGACCAAACAATTCCGAATCGATGGTGCCTTCGGGAATGGCTCCGCAGTTTACAGCAATGTAGTTTCCATGTTTCCGACTACTCAAACTATGGATAATTTTCGGGAAGACTTCTTTTCCTACTCCGCTTTCACCGGTAATCAAAACAGTGAGATCTGTGGTGGCAACTTGCACAGCTATATCCAAAGCTCGTTCAAGCAAGGAAGAATTTCCAATAACACCAAATCGTTGTTTTATTGCTTGTAAGTCCATCTGATTTATTATTTCCCTATTTTAGTATGTTTAAAATTGCAAAAATCCCGACGTTTTTTTTATCTGCGGATAATGGCTGCCAATTCGCTTTCATAGACCTGAATCAACCGAGTCATTAGTTTGTCTATTTGTTTGTCGTTCAGTGTTTTATCCTCGCTTTGCAAAAAATAACTAATCGAATACGATTTTTTCCCTTCTCCTATTTCCTTTCCTCTGTAAATATCAAACAAATTTACGGTTTTTAGTATTCTCTTCTCTTCTTTAAAAGCCAATTGTTCAATGGTTTCAAATTTCACACTTTCGTCCAGCAAGAGAGCCAAATCTCTACGTACAATAGGATATTTCGACACTTCAGTATATTGAATATCGTTTTGTTTGACGGTTTTTAGAATTGTTTGCCAGTTGAAATCGGCATAAAAAACACTTTGTTTTACCCCCATCGATTTCAATAGTTTTGGCTTCAATTCGCCAAATTCCACCAATGGTTTATTGTTGAGCGAATAGCGCGATCCTTCTTTAAAATAGTGCTTTATCTCCGTATCGGCTTTGAGTGCAAACGGGTCGAATTGCAGCTTTTTAAGAATATGTTGAACCCGCAATTTTAAATCGTAGAAAGTGATTGCGTTCGGTCGATTGTTCCAAGATTCGTCCTCTTGGTTGCCGCTTAATAAAATGGATAAATGCTTTTCTTCTGTATATCTCTTCTCTACTTTATTGGCATTTGCATCCACAAATCGGTAAGTTTTTCCAAATTCATAAATTTTCAGATCCAGATTCTTGCGATTGATATTGTATTCGATGGTTTCTAAACCGGAATACAACAACGACTGACGAAGTGCATTCAAATCGCTGCTCAAGGGATTGAGCATCACTACACTTTGAGCCGAATCGAAATCTTCGTTCTGTTCATAATAGGCCGATTTGGTCAATGAGTTGTTCATCGTTTCGGCAAAACCATTGTTCGACAAATAATTCGAAATCAGGTTTTGCAGTTTTTCCCCATCCGGCTTTTTTGTATAGGAAAGGGCGGAATGAACGCGTTGCGAAAAAGTGATATTGTTGTAGCCATAAATACGCAATATTTCCTCAATCACATCCACTTCACGGGTTACGTCCACTTTAAAAGTTGGTATTTCCACCAAATAACCATCCTCCAATTCTTCTTTCACAAGAATATGTAAATCTTCTAAAATGGTTTTTATTATTGATGAATCAATGTCTTTTCCTATCAATCTATTTACATTGGCAAAGCGAATCTTTACATTCCAGGAGTTGATTTTTGTTGGATAAACATCTTTGATCTCGCTGGAAATATCTGCTCCAGCCAATTCCTTAATCAAAAGAGCTGCTCTTTTCAAAGCATAAACGGTGATATTTGGATCTGATCCTCTTTCATATCGGAAAGAAGCATCGGTTTTCAAACCATGATATTTAGATGTTTTACGAATTCCGGTTGGTTCAAAATAGGCACTTTCGAGAAACATTCGCTTAGTATTTTTGGTGATACCCGAAGTTAAACCCCCAAAAACACCTCCAATACACATCCCTTCTTTTTCATTACAAATCATCAGGTCTTCGCCGGAGAGTTCGCGCTCTTCTTGATCGAGCGTGGTGAATTTTGTTCCGGCAGCCAGTTTTTTCACTATCACTTTATTACCGCTCACAGCATCGGCATCAAACGCATGCAATGGCTGTCCGGTTTCGTACATCACAAAATTGGTGATATCCACTATATTGTTGACTGCTCGAATACCAATGACTTTCAAAGCGTTTTGAAGCCATTCGGGCGATTCTGCTACTTCTATGTTGGAAAGAGTGAGCCCTGAATAGCGTGGGCAAGCAACAGTGTCTTCGACAATTACTTCAATATCTAAATTGTTATTATCCGCTTGAAAAGCCGAAACATCCGGAAATTTCAGTTTGGCTTCGCGATTGTTGTTGTTCCGATTCATCACTGCCACCAAATCGCGAGCTGTTCCTATATGTGAAGTTGCATCGGCGCGATTTGGAGTGAGACCAATTTCCAATCGATAATCATCTTCCAACTTAAAATAGGTTTTGGCCGGAGAACCAACAATCGCATCCGAATTTAAAACCATAATTCCATCGTGTGTGCTTCCCAATCCCAATTCATCTTCCGCACATATCATTCCTTCAGAAACTTCGCCTCTAATTTTTGACTTTTTAATTACAAACGAATTGTCGCCATCGTACAAAGTGGTGCCAACAGTGGCCACAGGAACAATTTGTCCGGCCGCTACATTGGGCGCTCCACAAACAATAGACAAAATTGTTCCATTTCCAATATCAACAGTTGTAATACTCAATGTATCGGCATTGGGATGTCTTTCGCAACTGAGTACTTTTCCAATAACAACGCCTTCCAATCCTCCTTTTATTGACTGAATACGCTCCATTTTTTCGACCTCTAAACCGCAGTCTGTCAACATCTTATCGGCCATTTCAGGGGTAAAGTCTGTCGAAATATATTTTTTTAACCAATTGTATGATAAATTCATTCGCTTCTTTCTATTTTAAATTCTGATCTAACATTGAGTACTATTTATCGCAATACTGAATGTAATTCGCACTGCAAAATTAGCAATTTTTTCGATAAAGAGCGTTGAATTTAAGCGGAATGGCGAACGCCACTAATGTGCCGGAAGAATTAAGGTCTAACTGATTTCTATCCAGTTTTGTTTCGAATTTTGCAATTTCTGAATGGCTATGGAAGTTTGTCTATTTTCGGCTAATGAAAGATTTGGGTCAATTTCAAGCAATTGGATGGCTTTTTCGCGAGCGAATTTTAGAATTTTTTCGTCTTTCGAAATATCGGCAATTTTGAGATCCAGAATTCCGCTTTGCTGCGTTCCGTACATATCGCCAGGGCCGCGAAGTTTTAAATCTACTTCTGCAATTTCGAAACCGTCGGTGGTTTGTACCATAGTTTGCAGGCGTTTTTTTCCGTCGGAAGTTAATTTATAACTCGACATAAGCAAACAAAAAGATTGATCTGCACCACGCCCGACTCTGCCGCGCAACTGATGAAGTTGAGACAAGCCAAAACGTTCGGCATTTTCGATTACCATTACCGATGCATTGGCCACATTCACGCCAACTTCGATGACAGTGGTTGATACCATTATTTGAGTTTCTCCCTTTACAAAGCGTTTCATTTCAAATTCTTTGTCGGCGGCTTTCATCTTTCCATGTAAGATGCTCACCTGATACTTTGGACGTGGAAAATCGCGAACAATGCTTTCGTATCCATCTTCCAAATCCTTTAGATCCAACGATTCAGATTCTTTAATCAAAGGATACACCACATAAACCTGACGACCTTCGGCAATTTGCCTACGCATAAAACCAAATACTTTCAATCGATCTTTGTCGTAAAAATGACTTGTTTTGATGGATTTTCTTCCGGGAGGAAGTTCGTCAATGACCGAATAATCCAAATCGCCATAAAGCGTCATGGCAAGCGTACGAGGAATAGGTGTAGCGGTCATCACCAAAACGTGTGGAAGAAGAAGTTCTTTTTTCCAAAGCTTGGCACGTTGAGCCACTCCAAAACGATGTTGTTCATCAATTACAGCAAGTCCCAGCTTATTAAAACGCACAGAATCTTCGATTAATGCATGCGTACCAACAAGGATTTGCAATGCTCCACTCATCAACTCAGCATGAATTTCTCTCCGCTTTTTCGTTTTAGTAGATCCTGTTAATAAATCTATTTTGATATCCATTCCATGCAAAAACGAATTGATACTGACAAAATGCTGTTGGGCAAGAATTTCTGTCGGAGCCATAATGCAAGCCTGGAATCCATTGTCTAAAGCCAACAACATTCCAAGAAGGGCAACAAGTGTTTTGCCGCTTCCTACATCGCCTTGAAGAAGCCGATTCATTTGTTTTCCGGTGGCCATATCGGCTCTAATTTCCCTGACTACTTTTTTTTGCGCTTCGGTCAATAAAAAAGGAAGCTGATTGGCGTAAAAGCCATTAAACAAATGCCCAACTTTCGAAAAAACATATCCTTGCACTTTTTCTATTCTCAATTGCTTTTGTTTTAATAGAAGCAGCTGAATAAAAAATAATTCCTCAAATTTCAATCGTTTCCGTGCATTTTCCAATACGAGCAAATCTTCGGGAAAATGAATTGCTTTGATGGCCGCTTCGCGCGAAAGGAAATTATATTGATGAATTAAAATCGGTGGTAGGTTTTCGATCAAATCACCATTTATCCGCGAAACGACTGAATGAATAATTTTGGCAATTCCTTTAGAATCGAGCCCTTTTCTTTTGAGTTTTTCCGAAGAATTGTAAAAGGGCTGCAATTTAATGTTTGTCAGAACCTCTTTGTCTGGGTCCACCATTTCGATTTCAGGGTGAGAAATACTGTATCGACCATTGAAAAGCGTTGGCCGGCCAAAGACAATGTATTCCTTTCCATATACAAGCTTTTCGCGAACCCATTTAATTCCGGCAAACCAAATCAATTCTATTTGAGCGGCATCGTCGATCAATTGAACACTTAATCGAGTGGAACTACCGGTACCCAATGTTTGCAAATTGGACAGTTTTCCTTTTAATTGAACAAAAGGCATCTCTTCGGCTACTTCACCAATCGAATAGATTTTACTTCGATCAACATATCGAAAAGGAAAATAATAAAGCAAATCTTCGAGCGTTCGTATTCCAAGTTCATTTACAAGAATTGATTCTTTGGCTGGCCCTACACCTTTCATATATTTAATTGGTGTATCTAAAAAATGCTCCATTTTGTAGGGTTTCTGGCAAAAATAGCGAATTATCAGGCAAAAAAAAACTCCGAATAACCGGAGTTTTTCTAAATATTTCTTTTGATTAGTATTCCCAAAGAGATTGCTCCATTTCGAAAATTTCATTCTTGATGCGGTTTGATTCCAATAAGGCATCCATTCCCATCGCATATTGCGAAATCTCTCTATCGTACACATTTTCTTCTTTGTAAACATAGGAATCGAATAATCGCTTCCAGAAAACATCGTCGTAAGTAAGTCGAGCACCGCCGTTTTTATTGTTAAACACGACAGACTTGGCTAAAACTGGACGAGCATCGGGAAAATAAATCCAAAACAATGTTTCTTCTCTTTTTAGATTGGTTTGCGCATCGACGAATTCTCTAACGGGGCCCAGACCCAATATTCTGACCATCATTTGAGAACGCTGTTTGTCGAAATACCAAATTTCTTTCAATTTTACCGATTTTACTTCACCGGCTTGATACTCATCAGGATATGTAATTTTTTTTCCAAGAAAAACACCTCTTTGATCATATTGATCGATTGAATCGGCTTGCCCTTTCAAGCGGTTTTCCAAATCTGCCCAAGTTAATGGTGTGGTAAATTCATCGTCGATCCGATCGTCGTAGGCTGTTAATTCGCCAGCTTTTAGCGCATCAATGAGTGTAGCCATAAAGCTTTTCCAACCAACGTGATTCACTATAGGATAATAAAATGGTTGATTCATTTTCTCACGGAAGTCGATTTTTTGCCAAACGCGTTTTTTGTACATGACATCGGCTTGACGCAATGGAGGATATGGTACTGGTTTTTTAAACTCCACGTGGATTTCATCAAAAACATTATCTCTTGGGGTATTTACAGCACTTTGAGAGCTTCCGCCAATCACTTGTGCAGTAACCACCGTCACACTTAAACTCAGCGCAATAATGCCAAAGATTTTAAAAATGTTCTTATTCATAGTTTTAAAATTTTATTTTAATGTAAGTACCAAGGCGGGAACTTTTCTGTCGCCAGTAGGCCCTTTAACTTTAATATTTTTAAATACAACATCTGCTCCTTTTCGTGCACCTTGAATATATTTCTCCATTTCGGGAGTCAATTTGGCTCCGTTTGCAGGCAAATCATACGACTCTCCATTTGTTTTATAGGCGGTCATACTAAAGGCGTTTACTTCGAATGGATATTCGAAATTGACATATTCGGGTAAGGCACAAATCAAATATGGATTGGCAAGAATTTGTCCTTTGGCCACACCACCATCTCCGTCCATTCCCCGAATCAATACCAATGGATCGGGCAATTCTTTCAGTCGAAATACTTGTTCTCCCAGTTTCGTACGCGATTTATTTTCGCCCAGAGCGAAAACAGTTATGGTAAGCTCGTTGGTTGACAAGGTGTTTCTTCCAAGATTATTGACTACAAAACCGGCATTTGTTTTTTGAATTTGTCCTGCAGTAATGGTATAATCTATTCTATGATCAGGAATTCCGGAGGCGGAAATCATTATTGGGTTATCGACGCCACGATAAAAGACATTCATCTTAGACGCAGACACATTGGCGGATGGTTCGGCCACTGTAAACCGATTTGAAAATGGATAAGATTGGTCTTCACCGGTTGGGTCTTTTATGATAATTCTACCTGCAAATGAATATTCTTTTGGAGATAGACTTTTGGTAGAAATACTCATATTGACAATCCCGCTATCGCCCGAAATTTTTACTGCTCCGGTGCTAAACTCATCGTGCCATGTATCAACACCAAGTTTGTATTCGACAAGTGGATTATTTTTTTCATCAACGGCGGCTACAAAGACCTGTGCTTTGTATTCATCGCCCTGAAAAACGAAGGCTGTATTGGCTACAATTTTGGCTTCAATTTTACTAAATTTAAAATCTTTTGCATCGATATCGCTTGCTAAATAGTTTACTATATCAAATTCTGCATTTTTGGCTTCTGCACTGATTTTATTCATAATGGTAATATCAGCAGCCAAGATTGTATGATAGAAATTGTAATAAACCCAGTCTTTGGTAACGCTGCCATCCGTATTGATGTATTTCCCATCGGTGGTAAGGCCAATATTGAAAGACGAGCGTTTTTCTTCGGGCACAAAGGAAAGTAAATCTTCTCTAAATTTAGCCATTCGTTCTTGCAATCTATAGCCTTCTCCTTTGAGTGCTTCTACACCAACAAGATAATGAGTTGGTTTTGAAAAATTATCGATTTGACGGATATCACGAAGTGTAATTTTTTTCAGTGAGTCGTAAGTAATCCCATCTTCGCCACCTACTTCGATTCCTTCAGTATGAATAATCGTATTGTATTTAACACTATCGAGGTAGCTGATAAATTCATTCGAAATTTTTTGAACTTTCTGAGCATTTTCCCAGTATGGGGCTACTTTCTTTTGATTTAAGTTAAATTGTTTTTCAAAATCGGAATACAAGCCATTTACTTTTTTGGTAAAGTTTTCGTTGGTACTAACTAAACTTTCGTTTACCACTTTAAAAGCTTCAAGGATTTCTTTGGATACATTTAAGGCTAACATGGCTGTTAGCACTAAATACATCATACCAATCATTTTCTGCCGCGGCGTTTCCTTAAATCCAGCCATACGTTATTCGTTTTTCATTGTGTAAATAAAATTAAGCCTGAGGAGCCACAGTCATAGCCGAAAGCATATTACCGTAAACTTTATTCATGGCTTCTACATTTTTAGCTAAAGAATGAACTCCTTCTTGGTATTGCTTAGTAGTTTCGATAGACCGATTCAAATTTTCCAAAAATCTATTCATCGATTCCTGAACTTTAAAAGTAGATTCAACTTGGTCGTTGGAAGACTGCAATTGCAATTCATACACAGCATTCAAAGCAGAAAGGTTTGAAGATATTTTTTGCAGTTCTTCGTTGTAGCTTCCACCATCAACAGAAGTGAAGTTCAATGCTTCGGACGATTTGCGCAACATAGCGATGGATTTCTTATATTCCTCGGCCAAGAGGCTTGCAGATTGTGCTGCATCCTGAACTTTGGCAGAAAAATCGCCAGTAGTAGTAATGTCGTTGTCCATTGATTGGGCCGCTTTCACATAAGCAGATGAAAGAGAGGAAGCGGCTTCACTTGCGCCTTTCAAATTTGTATGATAATGTTTTGTGGCTTCAATATCTTGATCTAATACTTCGCTGGCTTTTTGATAGGATGCACTCAAATGACTAACAGAGCTGCTGGCGCCTTTCACTTTTTCAACAAAAACGGTGTTTGCTTCTGCGGCATCGGCCATCTGATTCATGTTTGCAGCCGTTTGGTTCAAATTTCGCAAACCTACACCTAAACTTTCGATAAGATCACCATCTATTTTTGCTTCAGAAAGCAAACCATCTAATTGTTGAGAAACAGAGAGACTTTCGCCTTCTTCTAATTCGTCTTCCATAAATTCAGGAAAATCTTCGGTCATCGAATCCACGCCATGGTACATTCCGGCAAGTTCGGGATAAACCAAACTCCAATCAGGCTCCACATGCTGAGGTTCGAAAGCAGAGAAAAAGAAAATGACAGCTTCGGTGGTTAAGCCGATAAAAAGCATTGCGTCGGCTCCAGGAATATGTGTAATCTTGAACAATGCTCCAATAATTACAATCGCAGCACCAATTCCATAGAGCTTGGCCATAAAATTTTTAAAACCACGACCTTTAGTTATTTCGCTAATACTCATAATTCAATGATTTTGTTTGTTTTAATAATGCGTTTTCTATCTATATACTTCTGAAGCATTTTTAGCATCTCCAGCCATGCGACCTAAGTATGTTTGCATACAACGAAATCCAATATATGATTTTGCCGTATCTTGGTATTCGTATTGACGAGCAGTCACTTGCAAGAAATAACCGATGTCTTTCCAGCTTCCTCCACGAATTACTTTTTTCTTCATCTGAGGAGGATCTTCTTCTCTGGCGTTGTATTCGTAGTTTGGATTCATATCCCACGAAAAATTATAAGACGATTCGTCATAAGCACTTAATGTCCATTCAGCCACGTTTCCAGACATATCATACAAACCCCAATCATTGGCCGGATAATGGGCAACGATAACTGTTTGAATTCCACCGTCGGCAACATAATTTCCTCTCTGAGGTTTAAAATTGGCCAAAAAGCATCCTTTATCGTTTGTGAGATAAGGACCGCCCCAAGGATAAGGATTCATATCCCATCCACCACGTGCTGCCCATTCCCACTCAACTTCCGAAGGAAGGCGAAATTCGTTTACAGCTACTTGACCTTTTTGCGAAAGGTGTGTATTCATCAATTCTGTACGCCAATAAGAAAATGCTTTGGCTTGTTTCCAATTAACACCAACAACAGGATAATTATCGTAGGTTGGATGCCAAAAATAATTTTTTGCCATTGGGTCGTTGTATGAATAAGTAAAATCATGAATCCAAGAAAGTGTATCTGGATATATATTGATTGCTTCTTCGCGGATGTATACGCTTCGGTCTCGATAACCTTGCGGACGATTTGCAAAACCGGCACGTTCGCTGGGCAAATCATTGCCTGCAACCGCATATCCTCTAGCATCTTTTTGATATTCCTTTTTGGAAGCGGCCAATAAATCAATCCAAAAATATTTGTAAACGAGCTTGCGCGAGTCAATTTGTTTTTGTCTGTAAAAACGTTCTTTTTCAGGAATATACATGTCTTCGAGCAACGGTTGTCCGCCTGCAACAGGATCTCCGTTGGCATCTACTTCCACTACGCCCCAATCAAGCTTTGATTCCCAATTTAAAGGTCTTGTTTTCAACTCATCTTCAGTGATCTGTTCAGGATCGTCATTTTTGTATAATTGACGAAACTGAAGTGCAAGTTCTTTATTTTTTTCAGCCAAGGTTGTACGAGCAATCGAATCGCGCACCCAATAAACAAACTGACGATACTCATTGTTGGTAATTTCCGTTTCATCAATATAGAAAGATTGAACAGAAACTGTTTTTGGCTCATGCACTTGTGCGTAAGGAATATCTTGATCACTAGCGCCCATCGTAAAAGAGCCCAACGGAACAAATGCCATACCGTAAGGTGCTGATTGATAAAATGATGCTCTTTTTTGAACGCCAATTAATTCTCCTTTGCCTGAATTTTTACATGCTGAAAAAGCAAGTAAAACAAACAAATAAACAAATAATTTTTTCATATTTAATTAGTCTTATTGGTCTGAGATTAATACCAGAAAACCTAGCAAATCTAACACAAATATATTAATATTTTTATAAATATCTGGTATTTTTATACGTCTTCTTTCCTTTTTCTATTTCTATTAAAAACTTATACCCAATCATGAGCTCATGAGAGCCTCCATTCTTGAGTTCTGTGGTGTTAATTTCATACACATACCCAATGGCGATTTGCCTGAAATTCAAGCCTGTCATCAGCCCTATTGCGCTTTGATTTTTATAGGTAACGCCCACCCAGAACTTTTTATTGTATTCGCCCAAAAATCCTATATTTAATTGCAAAGGAGCTTTGGAGGTATAAACCAGCATGGCGGATGGATGGAATACCACTTGCGTAATTTGTCTGAGTTTAAAAAAATAACCTCCTTGTAAATAAATATTTCTTTTTAAGGAAGTTTGTCCGGCGACAACAATCATTTTTCCTTGATTGAGTTGAGTGCTTGCCAAACCAATATAAAGGCGGTCTTTTTCTTTGTAATATAGGCCCGCATCTACATTAAATATCATACCGCTTTCAACTGCAGTACCACTCAAAAACGGATCGTCCTGAACATTGAAATAGCCGTAATTGATCGATTCATTGATCAACCCAACACTTAAGCCGGTACTGAAATCCCCCTGCCACAGTGAAGTTTTATAAGCATACGCTAATTTTAATCCTACGGAGCTAAATGGACCTATTTTATAGTTCAAAATTGTAGCTCCAATTCCTCCATGCAACAACTCAAGTGGCGAATGAATATTCACAAAATACGTTTCCGGTGCTCCATTTAAACCAATCCATTGTTGGCGTATCAATCCGTTGAGCTGTATGCTTTCCTGATTTCCAGAAGCTGCTGGATTGTAAACCGCTTGCTGAAACATAAAATGCGAAAACGACTGCTCTTGTTGGCCTTTTGTTTGTTGAGTAAAAAAAATTAAAATCAGAGCAATTATTTGCAGTCTTTTCATCCTAGAAAAATTGGCCATTCTATGTATCTATAAGCTGGTAAAAATACTATTTTTTCTTTTTGCATTTGAATATTGATAGAAGATTGTGAAATTTTGCTATTCGCGAATTTCCAATGAATTCGCTTCTTTTTTTATCTATAAATTATCCATTATCGCGGCTTCTTTCTTATTCAAAAAAAAGAGAATTTAAAGAAAGTTAACGCAATTTTTGTTTAATTAGTATGAATGAATGACAAAGCAAATATTTACTTTTGCAACCATTCTAAAAATATTCAAAGATGAGTTTTGTTACAAAAGAAAAATTTCTTTCAAAAGATTGGTTTATAGTGTATTCATTGATACTTACGGGCACGTTTATAATGGCAGCCGGTTTTGTATTATTTATCAGCCCTTATAAATTGGCTCCCGGCGGAGTGTATGGCATTGCTATTATTTTGCATCATCTTTTTGGTTTTCCAATTGGACTAACAGCATTGGCAATGGCTAT
>DYSK01000130.1 GCA_020718315.1 Draconibacterium orientale | reverse complement strand
AAGGAAATTTGTTGAAAAGAAAATTAGGCCACGGCAGTTGGTCTTTCTCGGTGTACAATGTTTTAGGTCGAAAAAATGCTTTTTCAGTCTATTTCGAAGAAAAAGATGGACTAATTCAAGCATACAAACTCGCCATTTTTGGTGCGCCAATTGTATCGGTAACTTATAATTTTAAATTGGGAAATTATGCAAGCGAATAAATATAAACGACTACTATTTACGAGCTTTCTATCCATGCTGTTTTTGGCAAATTCATGCGTTGAAGAATATTGGCCGGAATTGAGTACTGAAGCCAACCAAATGTTGGTTGTAGATGGAAAAATCAGTAATTTCTCCGGACCATATACCGTAAAACTTTCCTATTCCAGTAGCATCAATCAAGAAGTTGACAACCCGACCACTTCGGCCCTTGTAAGCTTGGTTGACAATTTAGGAAATACAGAAAATCTTGTGGAAATAAGTCCCGGAAATTACTCGAGCAGTACCGGCGGAATGCAAGGAATTATAGGTCGTTCCTATAAAATAAAAATTCAACTTTCAAACGGAAAAAAATACGAATCCGATTTCGAAGAATTAAAACAGGTGGTTGAAGTAGAAAATCTAGCAGTAGAAGAAAGTGTTCAATTAGCTGATAACGACTTGGAATCCAATCAAGAAGGGTATCAATTTTACATTAACAGCAAACTAGCTTCTTCTGCAAAAACCTTTTTTTATTGGGAAATCGAAGAAACCTATGAATACCATTCCGATTATAGAATTATTTTTTTGTACAGAGGGCGTCGGTATCCTGTTACCCAATATAATCCATACGGATTGGCTAAAGTAATAAACGAAGACACCCTGTTTTATTGTTGGAAAACACGAATTGTTCCCGAACGATTTACTTATAGTACAGAATACCTCAGTTCGCCAATTATAAAAAATTTACCGCTTCATTTTATTCCATTTACCGACGATCGCTTACGTTATAAATACAGTATTTTAGTTAATCAGTACAGTATCTCAGAAAACGCCTACACATTTTTGGATCAACTCAACAAGCAAAACAATAATCAAGATGCATTGTTCACCACACTGCCGTTTCAAGTAAGAGGAAATATAAAAAATGTAGACGATTCAAACGAAGCGGTCATGGGCTTTTTTATGGCAGCTTCTGGAACAAAAAGCAATCACCTTTTAACAAAAGCACCAGACCATATCCGATACACAAGCACTTTGAGTTTTGCAGATACTTCGTCTTTGAAAATAAAAAATGTCCTCAATACTACTTTAGCAATTTCTTACCCCATTTATTTCACTTCTTTGTACTTTCAAAATCCGAATGATCCAATGGCAGAAGCCGATGAAGTAACTGCATATGTTGAAAGGCAAGAATGCATTGACTGTCAGAAAAAAGGAGGAACGGCCAAAAAGCCGGAATATTGGGATTGGTAGTTTAAATTTTAGAAAAATGCGAAAATTATACTTTTTCATGCTCGTAATCGGCTTTCAGTTCAATCTAAACGGACAATTGCCGAACCTTCCTATGGAAGAAATAAATCTTATTACCGACAGAGACATTTATTTAAGTAGCGAAAGCATTTGGTTTTCGGCTTCGGTGCAGTTTCCGAACAACGAAAAGGCACTCAGTCAGATTTTATATTTGGAATTGTTCAACGCGAATCAAAAATCGATAAGTCGAAAAAAATTCAGAATCCAGAACGGACAAGCGCAAGGAGCCTTTGAAATTCCGACCGAATTTGTAAGCGATGTCTATTTTTTAAGAGCTTATACTCATTTCAATAAGAATTTTTCGTCGGATCATTATTTTTATACTGCCTTGCAAATTGTCAATCCTAAAATTGGCATTGCACCAAAATCCGATCATCGACTCGCGGAAGCAATCGCCGAAAATGCAAACCTCCTTCGTCCCGATTTTCAGATTAAAACCGAAACAACCGCAAACGGTCAAAATTTGGTTTTTCTCCATCGTTCGGCCGAAATTCCGGAAATGGAAGAAGAATTCTACACCTTGTCTTTGCTGAATTCGAAACTCCAACTGCAATCGCATTGGACTGTAAACCTGCGCAACAATACGGCTTCGGTGGTGCTTTCGCCTCTCAATGCATCTGGCATTTGCTATCTTCAACTAAAAAATTCGAAAGACGAGCTACTTGCAATTCAGGCTTTTATTTCTCCTTCCGCTAAAACTTCGGCTTTTCATTCTATCCAAGCACAGCAAGCAAAACAAAGAGAAGAAATCGTTTTTACATTGGCGGAAAATGAATTTCAAGAATATGAGAATCTGGGTATTAAAACAGTTTTGAAGGGAACAAATCTTCCCGCAAATCAAAAATTGAAACTTTTTTCAGAGAATCCCCACCTTTTGTTTTCTTATTTAAAAACGCAGTTCGCGGTTAGCCTTTTGAGCAAGCAAGAATTAGAACTATTTTTGGCCGATCTAAACAGGGAATTAAATACCGCGCCTTTCAAAAAAGTGTTTTGTGTGCCCAATGCAACCGAACTGAATTGGCTTCCCGAGATGAGAGATATAGGATTGTCGGGTGTTGTAGTGGACAAACTCAGCCAAAAACCAATGGCAAAAGTACCGGTATATCTTTCGCTATTTAGAGCTTATCCGCAAATTCATATTTTCGATTCCCGAGACGATGGCAGCTTTGTTTTTTCTATCAACAATTTCGAAAACGAACAAGATGTCTTCCTCTGTCTGTTGCACGAAAATGCAGACAATCTGGAGATAAAGATAAACAACGAATTTTCGACGGTATTTCCGAATCTAAAGCCTTTTGAGATGACAATCGATTCGTCGCAAACAGAGATGATAGAACAGATGTATGTGGCCATGCAAACTGCCAGTGCCTACAAGATAAACAACAAGACTCAAAACCTGAACATCGGCCATCTGCCCTATTCATTCGAAAATCCCCAAGTTTCTATTTTGCTTGATGACTACATTGAAACGCCAAATCTCGAAATGGTTTTCAAAGAATTGGTGCCGAATGTGCGCGTTCGAAAGCAGAATGAAAATTTCAAGCTCTCCATTTTCGATTCCGAGCTCGAACTATTTTACAATGACCCGCTCATTTTGGTCGATAATATCCCCGTTTTTAACGCAAATGAATTGATGAAAATAGCGCCTGCTAAAATCGAAAAAATTGAATTGCACAAAACGCCTTTTATTTTGGGAAGTCATACCATCAATGGAATAATTATGATCAAGACGACCACCGACGATTTTGGAGGAATGATTATGCCCGAATCGGCTACCTTTTTGAAATATCAAACAGTAAACACGAATTATATTTTCCGGACCAATTTCTATGCAACTACAAGCGAAAAGCAATCAAAAACCGCCGATTTTCGGACGCTTTTGTTTTGGAATCCGCGTATTCTTGAAGTCGCTAAACCCATGCATTTCTATACTTCCGACCTAAGAGCCACTTACGAAACCATTGTTTTCGGCACACTTAAAAACGGAAACCCTTTTCAATATCCGATTCCTTTCTCGGTCGCGAAATAAACACATCAGAATTCATTCCAATCGTTTCTTTCAAAACCCATTGCATTTAATTTCTTACTTTTGCACAAAATAAAACTATGTACGAATTTTCGACCATCGAAGTCATCGGATATCTTGGCTCCTTTTTCATTGCCTTTGCAATGACTTTCAGTTCAATTGTTAAACTACGCTGGTTCAGTTTTGTTGGCACCATCTTGTTTACAACCTATGGTTTCAGCATTGGAGCCTATCCTGTTGGAATCGTAAATGCCTTTATTATGCTGACCAATATTGTGTTTTTGATTCGTTTTTATTCCAAAAAAGAACTCTTTCGCACTTTGGAAATACGCAACGATAACCGCTATTTGATCGATTTCCTACAATTTCACAAAACGGATATTGCTAAATTTTTTCCTGATTTTAGTGTTGAAAACAACGAAACAGTATTGAGTTACTTAATCTTACGGAACATGCAAGTCGCCGGCGTTTTTATTGGAAAACGAATCGTCGATCATTCGCTTTGCGTAAAACTCGATTATGTTACGCCCGAATACCGCGATTATAAATTGGGAAAATTTATCTACGATGCCAATCAGTCGCTTTTCAAGCAAAAAGAAATAAAAACCATTATCAGCGGCAGCTACAGCCCAAAAAACGATCAATATTTAAAGAAATTGGGATTTGAACCAAGTATTCAAGACCAAAAAGTGGTTTTTATTAAGCACATTGAATAGTCTGAATCGCGCCCTTTTCTTACCTTTGATTTTTTTGAAAGAAACGCGATGGATTTGCTGATTAAAAATGGAAGACTGGTTTTAGCACACGAAATTGTGATGGCCGATTTATTGATAGAATGCGGCAAAATAAGCCGCATAGAAGAATCGATCAATCTAAACTCTATTCCTCGTATTGATGCCGAAGGCGCTTTTGTGATGGCAGCAGGAATAGATCCGCACGTACATCTTTCCTTGCCTACTCCAAAAGGCTATTCATCCGACGATTTTCATTCGGGCAGCCAAGCGGCATTGGCCGGAGGTACTACTTGTTTTATCGATTTTGTGACTCCCGAAAAAGGAGAAAATTTAAAAGCAGCTTTTCTCAAACGGAAAGCCGAAGTGCGCCATTGCTATTGCGATTTTGCTTTTCACATGAGTATAGTTGAATGGCGAGACGAAATTCCAGACGAAATGGAAGTTTGCGTAAACGAACTCGGAATCACTTCTTTTAAAACCTATTTGGCCTATCAAAAAACCATTGGTATCAGTTTCGAGCTATTAGAAAAAACAATGAATGTGGCCAAAAATCTAAATGTTTCGGTTACAATTCATGCCGAATTGGGCAATGAAATTGACCAGATGAGAAGCGAAGCCATTGCAGCCGGACAAATAGAAAATAGTTTTCATGCCAAAACACGCCCTGACTATACCGAATACAAAGCCGTAGAAAAAGTCATTGAGTTAGTAAAAAAAACAAAATGCGAAACCTACATTGTTCATGTTTCAACAGCCG
>DYSK01000129.1 GCA_020718315.1 Draconibacterium orientale | reverse complement strand
TCTGTATGGTTCGCCGGCAGTAGGACAAAATGTAGTACAGTTTCCGCATTCATTGCAGAAATCGGCAATATTTAAAATTTGTTGCTTCTGAGCAATTACAAAATCTTGGTCAGGTATCAATCGAAATCCACAACTGTTCACTTCAAGTTTAAACATTTCAATTTTTTGCGGAATCGCCTCATAATTGAAAGTTGCCCTGTTTGGACAAACGCTCACACAAATATTGCAATATTCGTCGCAAGCCAAACAGCGTGCAGCTTCTTCCATTATTTGTTCTGCTTTCGCAATCAAAGCTTGATTTTCCTGACCAAAAATACGTTCTGCTCTTTTTTGAAGATGTTGCACATTGCTGATGTTTTTTTCTTCGCTCGGAAACGAAAACTGATGTTCTAGTTTTGCCAACGCAACAATTTCTTTAGCCATTTGCTGACCATCGCCAACGGCTTGAACAATGCTAGCAGCACCATGACGGGCATCGCCTCCAAGAAAAACCTTTCCCGAGCGCAAAGATTTTGGGTTTTCGAGTAGATGCGCCAAATCGTCGTCTTCAAAATCAAAAACAACATCTTGTCCAATGGCAGCAATGATGGTTGTGGCTTCGAGGCTGATCGTATTTTCGTTCGATTCAACCACTTTCAACCGACCATCTTGATCTCGTTTTTCGCTCAGTTGCATTGGTTTACAAAGCAAGAATAAACTGTGTTCGCTCTGCGAAATACGAACAGGACTCAATAAGTTCAGAAATGCAATTCCTTCTTCTTTTGCTCCCATTATTTCTTCTGCATCGGCTGGCATTTGCGCCAATGCTCTCCGATAAACAATGGTTACCTCTCCTACTCCTTTTTGCATTTTTTTTGCAGCACGAGCCACGTCCATAGCAGTATTACCACCTCCAACAACAATCACCTTATCGCCAAGCGAAGGATTTTTTTGTTGTTTAAAGTCCGACAAAAATTTCAATGGATCTAAAACCATTGACGAATCCGCACCCGGAATATCAAGTTTTTTCATTTTTTGTGCACCCGTAGCCAAGAATACGTACTCGGATTTCTGTTTTAATTCATCGAAAAGCCTTTGATCGACAGCTGTATCGAAATTGATTCTTGCTCCAAGTTTCTCGATTCGGGCAATATCTTCGTAAAGTGCATTGTTTGGCATTCGAAAATGAGGAATGGCTTTGTGAACCATTCCGCCGGCCGATTTTTCACGTTCATAAATTTCCACTTCAAATCCTTCGAGTCGAAGAAAATAGGCGGCTGCCAATCCGGCCGGACCGGCTCCAATAACAGAAATTTTCAGTCCATTGCCTTCAGGAACTTTCAAAAAATCAGCATTTCCCTGCTGGCTCACAAAGTTTTTTATTTCTCTTATCTGAATGGCATTGTCGTAGTTGATGCGCGTACATTTTGTTTGGCAAGTGTGTTCGCACACCAATCCAAGCGTTTGAGGAAAGGCATTGTTGCGCAAAATTACTTCAAACGATTTCTGAAAATCGCCTTGAGCAGCAAAATGCAAATATTCCGGAATGTTCTGATTTGTGGGACACGTATCAACGCAAGGTGCTGCGGTACAATCAAAGCTATTGAGCGGTCGTTGCGTTTTGATGTTTTTTTGTTCGAATATTTGGTATTTATAGGCTTTATTTTCGATTACATTTTGGGCATACAACTCCAATCTATTCAACAGAAGTTCCGGACTTTCCGTATTGGCCGAAGGCAAACTTATTCGGTTTTCAGCTTTCAAATACTGTTGAATGTTTTTTGCATATTGAGCCATACGCGAATAGCCGCCCGGTTTTAAAAGATCTGTAGAAACAGTGATAGGCTGAAATCCGCAAGCCAAAACATCGGAAATATTGAAAGCATCGATTCCAGCCGAAAAACTAATGTCCAACAGCCCATTAAATTCTTTTTGCAGAAGAGCCGCCACATTTATGCTTATTGGATGTAAAGCTCTGCCGCTCAAATACATCATTGTTTCTTTTGGATCGAAAACAGTTTTCTGATTCATCACTTCCAAGGTATTGGTTAGTTTCAATCCAAAATGAACATTGTTTTTTTCTGCCGCTTTTTCCAAATTCCGAATGATCGAAATCGCGTCGTTGTATTTTAAATCGTGCTCAAAAGCCAAATCGGGAACCTGCATAGGCCATTCGAGTTTGGTATTTAAAATGAACCTCAATTTTTCAAATCCCAATAAAGTGGGATTTAGTTTTACGGTGGTATGCAATTTTTTCCTTTCGATGAGATAAAGCGCAATTTCCTCAATTTCGTTGGCCGGACAGCCATGCATGGTTGAAAGTGTAATATTGTTGGAAAGTTGTGTTGGGATTTCAATTTCATCAATTGGCGGATAGATTGCTCTAATCTGATTTTTCTTTTCGTTTAATTCGGTGGCACAATTGCTCATTTTTTCAAAAAACCATTGAATATTTTCCTGTAAGATGCCTTCCAAATTGTATCCAACACTCATATTGAATATGGTTTCAACATTTTTTCCCCAATCAAGCTTATGATTCAAAACATGAATGATAACCCATGCGTTCAGATACTCATCAAAACTTTGTTGGATTTTCAATTCTTGCGACCATTCGCAATTGTAACCTTCGTCTTGCATATCGATACAAGGTTTGCTCAAGGTCAATTGATCTAGTGTTTGAACCGTTTTCAACTCGATGTATCGAGCACCAAAAAGCCAAGCTGAAACAATATTTTGCGCCATTTGGGTATGCGGTCCGGCAGCCACACCATAAGGTGTTGAAAGCGTTTGCCCAAAACGAGTAGTTATGAGTTCCGGGAAGAATGCAGGATTTACAATCAGCTCTTTTGAAAGGCCTAAAACCTCCTCTTTTGAATCTATTTCGTGTATAATTCTAGATAGCAGTTTGGGAAGTGCCAATGGGTAAAAATGATCAGTCATGTTCTTAATTTTCGCGTTAAAATTACAAAAGCTTTTTGAGCAATAAAAATGAGAAGTATTAAGCAAAAAAAAATAGAGAGAAAACGCATTTTCAGAGATAAAACATTATTTTTGCTTTTTTATTTGTGATATTTATAAATAAACCTTCGGGGAAATAAAAATTTAGAGAAATGAAAATTGCATTAAAACTCATTCTATTAGTGATCATCATTGGATTGGCATATATGGTTGTAGAAAGCATTATGGAACCAGTTCGTTTTAACAAAGAAAAAGATAAGCGCGAGCAAATTGTTATTCGCAAATTGGAAGACATTCGTGCAGGCGAAATGGCCTATAAAAGACTGAAAGGCAGATACACTGAAAGTTGGGATACATTAATTAGTTTCATAAAAACGAATGAGTTTTTTGTTGTGAAAGAGGTGGCCGATCCACACGACACTACCTTTACCAAGACAATCCGCGATACATTAGGAACCATTTCTATCTTGGATTCTCTGTTTGGCGATAGAACTAATTTCAATATTGATCGATTAAAATTCGTTCCAATTCCTACAGAATTCTTCGCAAACGAAACTTTTGAATTAAGAGCCGGAGTGATTGAAAGAGGAGGTCTTCCAGTTCAGGTATTTGAAAGTCAAGTAGGTTACGACGTTATGCTAAAAGGATTGGACAAACAAGCAATTATCAATCTAAACAAATCTGTAAAGGAGATGAATAAGTACTCTGGATTGAAAGTGGGTTCGCTTACCGAAGCATCTACTGAAGGAAACTGGAAGTAAATACTATGCTTTTGCCTATCAACTCAAAAGCAACGGCTTATTATTCCGATCGGGATTACCATTCTGATAATACAAAAAACAACAGATTATCCATTCAGCTTAGGCTGGGTGGATTTTCTTTTGCTCAGATTGATAGCCTGACATCGAAATTAATACAATTAGAAGATTTTGATGTTCCACTGATGCTTGGCGACGAAAGCGTTTTTCAGAACGAAAAAATTACACTTCGCTTGGAGGCTTATTTGAAGGAAAATCCCATTCACACTGCTTCGTTTCAAAGCGTGGAGGTGGTTTTAGACAATTGCCTGTTTACCTTGGTGCCCGAACAGCTTTTCGATCCAAATCAGCAAGAAGATTATCTCAAATTTGCACATCAACTGCCCGAAAATCATATCGTTAAAAACAATTTTTTAGCCAAATTGGGCATCCAAAATGTTTTCGCCATTTATGCTCCGCTTTATTTTCTGTTAAGCGATCATTTTAAATCTTATCGCTTGTTGCACCACAGCACGGTTTTTATTCAGCAGACTTTTCTATTTCAACAAACACAAAAAGAAGCCGCTGTTTACGTCGAAATCGGCAATGGCTCCATGCTGATTGTTGCTTTTGATGGAAATAAGTTGGTCTATTCAAATTCGTTCAAGTTCAAAGAAAAGGAAGATTTTATATATTTTATACTATTGGTTTATAATCAGTTGGATTTTTTGCCCGAAAAAACACCCTTGTATTTTTCGGGCAATATCAACCGAAGCTCACCATTGTATGCCATTGCCTACCAATACATTGGAAAATTGGAGTTTCTAAATGCAAAATCGAATCGCGTGGCTTTTGGAAATGATATTCCCGACAAAGTAGGAACACAGTATTTTAACTTAATACAAGCATTTTTATGCGAATAATCAGCGGAATGTATCGTGGCAGGAGAATCGATTTGCCAAAGAACTTGAAACTTAGGCCAACTACAGACATGGCCAAAGAAAGTTTGTTCAATATCTTGAATAATCTGATCGACTTTGACGAAGCGGAAGCCTTGGATTTGTTTTCGGGCACCGGAAGCATTGGCTACGAAATGGTTTCGCGCGGAGCACTAAATGTTTTGGCCGTAGAACAAGAAACGCCTCATGTCAAATTTATTGAGTCGATCATTGCAAAAATGGAATTTGAAAATATGCGTGTAGTGCGAATGGATGTTTTTCGATTTTTGGCAACAAACAAAAAACAATTCGATCTTATCTTCGCCGATCCACCTTACGATATGCTTGATTTTGAAAAATTTCCTAAGCTGCTGTTTTCAATGGACTTATTAAAATCGAAAG
>DYSK01000022.1 GCA_020718315.1 Draconibacterium orientale | reverse complement strand
GCTATAAACCGTACCGCCACGCATTTCGCTCCAATCAACGCCGCCATTTTCGCTGTTTTTGTAGTTGCCGCCTTCAAAAAGGGTTAAATAAGAAGTGTTTCCAAACCGGGTGCTTGTATGATTGTCGCGCAAACTGGCATAGAAACCAAAATGCTTTCCGGCATAAGCATGCGCTTGCAATCCGCCATAGCTAAAACTTTGAGTCCCGTTTTTGTTGTTGAGCATGGAATACGAATACAAAGGCTGTGCTTGAAAACGAAAAAAATCATCTTTATAAAAGCCGCCAAATGGGTTTAAGCCTGTGCCAAAACCATTGGAGTTTTTTAAAATATCAAAAGTTGGGTTTAGATGCAGTGCACTGTTTTCTTCGAGCATATAAGCCGTTTTGTAAAATGCCAATTCTTTGGCTTGGCGCACATTCAATTTGTCGGCGGTTTTTTCTATTTTTTCGAGTTTCTGGGCAATGAATTCTCTGGAAAATGGTTTTACGGCAGCATTGATGATGATGATTTGTTCGTTTGCCATTTCGTCTAGAAAAGTATAGATATTTTCGTTGCTTGTATGCTCGTAAACTACTTGAGCGGTGCTGATGCTGCCGACGACAAAAAGAAGAAGAAGGAAATAATATTTGATGTTCATGATTCGAATCTTAAGAGAAATTAAAACTAAGTATTTTTTCGCAGCGAATAAAATGCCTTGGCAAGATAATAAATGCTTTTAAAGTGAATTTTTCGAAAACGGCCGTAATTGACCAATTGTCCGCCAAATTTGGCTTTGAATTCGCGCACTCCATAGGGAAGATTTGGAAACCCGGCACCCATGAAATCAAAGCTTAAGTAGGCATTTTCTTTGGCATATTTTAAACCGGCCCAGGTAGCCAAAACGGAAGGATAGATCGATTTATATTCTTTATCGTTTCCGGCCACATACCATTCATATACCGTTTTGCCATTGAATACGGGAAGCATGATACCGCCCACAATCGTGTTTTGATAGCTTATCAAAATATATTTACCGCTGTTTTCTTGCGATAGTAAGGTGTAAAAAGTTTCGAAAAACGACCAAGAAGGAAGTGGCTTTTTTATTTGTTTTGTATATAGATTTTGCAGGATTTGATAAAATGAATAAACTTGTTCGCGTGTAGGCGTTTCAATAATTTCAGCACCTCGTTTTAAGCCCAATTTTATTTGCCTAGTCTTGCTTTTCGAAAGTTTAGGTTCTATTTCTTCGTTTTTAAGCGGAACAAAGTAATTCAGATGAGGTTCGTATTTAAAGCCGCTTTCGCGAAATTCGTCATACAAATGACTCCAGCTATGGAGATTTCGTATTTCCGAATAGATGGCTTTTCGTTTTATAAAAGAAGAATACGCTTTCATCAAGCCTTCAAAAATCCGACTTCCCTTTTGAGGAAGTAGCGGCCCGCCAATAATCAAACTTCTTCGCAGCCATTTTCCAACCAGAGGAAAGGGCGTACGTTGAATTACAAATAGAAAGCCTCCGACAATTTTATTGTTTTGCGAATTTGTTGCTAAACAGTAAAATGGAGTAAAATCATCAGATTTTGCGTACAAATCAAACATCAAATTGGTCTGAAAAGCATTTCCCCTACTGTGGGTTTGAACAAAGTTGTCCCAATTTTTGTCGAGGCGATATTTTACAATATTGAATGTTATCATTTGTTGACAAGTGTCTTAGCGATGTACTTTGTAAGCGCAAGCTTTGTTAGCAAAATCCCTGCAATCAACCCAGAAAGATTGTAAATCAAATCCAGCGGATTGTATGCTCTTCCCGGTATCCAAATTTGGTGAATTTCGTCGAGAATAGCAAAAATGCCTAAAAGTAGTAATGAAGAAAAATGTTTCCGAAAACTAAAAACGCTTTTTTTGTCGGCTTTCCAAGCCACATAAATGGCGGAAAGAATATAAAAAACACCAAAATGTTCAAGGTAGTCGAGCCTGAACGGTTCATCCCAAATATTGATTTCTTGAGTGGGAATATTTGGTAAAGAGGAAACAACAGCGATAAACAATATCCAGAACCAGAAGAATATTTTAAGCGGTTTTTTATATCGAAGCAAGGTTATCATGATTAACTGCTTCGCGCTTTTTTAAAAATAATGGTATAAACGGCTTTGAAGAAGTAGCGTAAATCGGTTTTGAATGGATGTTTTTCGTAGGCATTCAAATAGCGCATTTCCGAATGCATAATTTCTTCGAGCGTGATGGGCATATCAACATAAAATGGGGGAACTAAACCGGGCTTGAATTTTAATCGTTTTTGTTTCAATTCTTCGGTATATAGATTGAAATAATGTTCGCTAAGTGGTCGAACGCCCACAATTTTCATTTCTCCTTTCATGACATTTATAATCATTGGGAGCTCATCAATCCAAAATTTGCGCATGAATTTGCCCAAAGAGGTAACCCGAAAATCGTTTTTAAATTTCCCTCCTTCCTCAAGTTGATTGTTGGAATAAATATACGATTGTAAATATTCAGAAAAGGGATGCATGGTGCGCATTTTATACACGCCAATAATCTGTCCGTCTTTTCCTAACCGGCGTAGTTTAATCATCGGCCCATAGGTGGGATTGGCATCAAAAACCGGCTCATCGATTTTTCGTGCAACAAAATAAAATTGCTGATCAATGTATTTTTCATCCACAATTTCAAAGCCACAACTATACAATCGTCCGAGCGTTTCGGCTCGCGACATCACTCTGTTTCTGCCACCGGTAATTAGAAAATACAACTTTTTTGTTAAAAGCAATTTTGGCATCACTCGTTTTATCAAAAAATCAAAAGAATAGTAAATCCAATTGAAGCCAGGAGGGAATTTTTTTAAAATTCTCTTTTTGCGATCAGTATAGGTTTCCACATTGTTCACATACAGTCCGTCTGTTTCCAATTTAGCGTTTACTGTTTCAAAAAATTTATTGATAAACTGAATGTCGTTGATGCGCTTTAAGTTTACGATATATTGGTAGCTGGCTTTGGGCTGGTTCGAGATATTGAATTTTGTTGTTGTAGCAATAATAAGTGTGTTTTTGTCGGTTAAAGGGATGTATTTTTTTATCAGTTGAAATGGATTTTGACCAATTTCTTCGATGATAAGATTTTTAAGCTTTTCGTATAAGCTTCCCTTTGTGAGGTCTTCGTCGATGGTAGGAAATGGTTTTCCGAGCTCTTTTTTTTCTTTTTTGCGCTCCTCCCAATCGCTCAGGATTTCCATCTCAACACTAAGCTCTTTATCGTGAAGATAGAAATAACTAACGAGGCTTTCAATCACAGTGGCAGTGGCAACAGTAATTACAATCATCAATCGGGAATACGACAAGGAAGCAAAGAAAATAACAAAGGTGATTGCAAAAAGAACGAAAAGATTGCTTTTGACGATATTAAAAATGTTTTGAGTTTTGTTTGCAAGTTGATGTATTTCGTATTTCTTGAATAAGAAAGAGGAAATAATCCAAACACTTTCAAAAATAAGAAAAGGCACCCAATAGTAATTAAACAAAGCCTTTTCTTTGCCGGTTTTGAAATAAGCTGCTATCAAAAACGCCAGAAAAACGATGAAAATATCAAAAAAAGCAAATAATAGAGTTCGCTTTTTCATAGGGGTATTAATTTAGGAGCAAAGCTACAAGAATTTGCATTGGTTGACGAAGGAGAACTGTTTTTTATGGTATTTATTCGGAAATAGAAAATAGTTGCTAATTCTGGTATTTTGCTATTTTTGCAAAGAATTTAAATAATCTTTATGGACTTAAGTAAAATATTATCTATAGCAGGAAAACCCGGTTTGTATCGAATGGTTTCTCAAACAAAAAATGGTGTATTGGTCGAATCTTTGCTTGATGGAAAGCGAATCCCCGCTTTTTCGCACGAAAGAATAAGCACCTTGAAAGAAATCAGTGTTTTTACCGAAACAGACGATGTTCCTTTGAGTGAAATTTTCCGCTCTATGTTTCGGATTTCCAACGAACAGCAGGCTACAAGTCATAAATCAGGTACGCCCGAATTGGTTGCTTTTTTTGAATCTGTTCTGCCCAATTACGATCGGGAAAGAGTGTATATTTCAGATATTAAAAAGGCTGTTCAGTGGTACAACTTACTTCAATCCAAAGGCCTTATTGATTTGGAAGAAGATAAAGACACTGCCGACGAAAGCTCGGAAACCAACCCAATCGTTCATGAATAATTCAAAAGCTCGATCGCATCGGGCTTTTTTTATACCCTGAATCTATGTACAAAACCATTGTCCGTCCATTGCTTTTTAAATTTTATGCCGAAGATGTTCATTCTTTTGTGCGCATTTGCCTTCGATGGTTTTTTCATTTGCCGGGTGCTCATTGGTTAGCAAAGCAGATTTTTGTTATCAACGACACCCGTTTAGAAAGGGAAGTGTTTGGGCTTAAATTTTCGAATCCTGTTGGTATTGCAGCCGGTTTCGACAAAAATGCAAACATGTTCAACGAGCTGAGTGAGCTTGGTTTTGGACACATAGAAATAGGAACCGTAACGCCAAAAGCACAAGCAGGAAACCCAAAACCACGGCTATTCCGTTTGCCCAAAGATAAAGCACTGATAAACAGGATGGGTTTTAACAATGAGGGTATTTCTGCCGCAGTCGAAAATTTAAAAAAAAGGAAAACCAAAGCCTTTATTGGTGCGAACTTAGGAAAAAACACACTTACCCCAAATGAAAAAGCACTTGACGATTATGTTGCCGTTTTTGACGGATTGTATGATTATGCCGATTATTTTGTTGTAAATGTAAGCTGTCCAAATATCAGCGATCTGCACGAATTGCAAGATCAAGAATACTTGGAAGCCATTTTGAATGCTGTAATGACCAAGAACCGGGCAAAGCCAAAGATGAAACCGGTTTTGTTGAAGGTTTCTCCCGATTTAAATCTTCGTCAGCTCGATGAAGTGATAAGTGTGGTGTGCAAAACCGGAATTCATGGGCTGATAGCTACAAATACAAGCATAAGTCGCGAAGGGTTGAAAACGGATCAAGAAAGTTTGCGAAAAATTGCAAATGGTGGTTTAAGCGGGAAACCAATTGGAAATAAATCCACAGAAATTATTAAATATCTGCACAAAAAATCGAATGGAAAAATTCCAATCATTGCTGTTGGCGGAATTTTTACAGCCGAAGACGCTCTCGAAAAACTCAATGCGGGCGCTTCTTTGGTTCAGGTTTATACCGGTTTCATTTACGAAGGGCCGTTTTTAGCCAAACGAATAAACAAGGCATTGCTGGCCTCTATAGATATTGCTTGAAATTCTGCCTACGGTTTATATTTTAGCTTCATGCCATGCTTTGAAAGTTTTATTACTTCCAGATTAATTTTTGAAATTAGCTTTATTCCGACCTGAAGACACAAAAAAAAGGAATTCCACAGCGGAATTCCTTTTTTGCTTTTTGCAAAATAAAGAAAAAACTTTGTATCTGCCTGATTGGATTAGATTAAGAATGTGCCTTAAAAGCTTTTGCTGCTTCCACCAATTTTGGGAGAATTTTGTTCACGTCTCCTAAAATTCCATAATCGGCTGCTTCAAAGAAAGGAGCTTCGGGGTCGGTGTTGACGGCTACAATTACCTTTGATGAGCTTACGCCTGCAAGATGTTGGATTGCGCCCGAAATTCCCAATGCAATGTATAGATTTGGAGCAATTACTTTTCCGGTTTGGCCAACATGTTCGCTATGCGGACGCCATCCTTCGTCGGCAACCGGTCTTGAGCATGCTGTTCCTGCACCTAAAATGGCAGCCAATTCTTCAAGCGGACCCCAATTGTCGGGCGATTTCATTCCACGACCGCCACTCACAACAAGTTCTGCATCGGTTAGAATAATTTTTCCGCTCACCGTGTTTTTCTCTATAAGTTCCGTATTGAATTTGCTTGAATCCAATTGAGCATCAAAATTCTCAATCGTTAAAGAAACGCTTGATTCTTTGACTCCAAAAGAATTTTGAGCAAGAGAAAGAACCTTGATGTTGGAATTGATTTGTAAATTTCCCTGCGCCTTTCCGTTGAAAATATTTTTTTGAACAACAAAAGGACTGAAACTCAACGGCAAAGTTGTTACACTGTTCGCCATTCCAGCTTCCAACTTAACAGCAACGCGAGGAGCCACTGCCTTTCCGGTAAAATTGTTTGCAAACACAACCACTTGAGCGTTGTTTGCTTTGGCAGCGCGTGCGATGGCCGAAGCGTAAGCGGCGTTATCTAAAACAGCCAATTCCGGATTTTTAACACATAATACTTTGTTTGCGCCATAATTGGCAAGCGCATTTAGCTGGTCTTCGGGGACTTGTCCGATAGAAATGGCGATGGTTTCAACGCCCAATTCGGAGGCTAAGGCATGGGCGTAGGAAACAAGTTCATAACTTGATTTTTTAAATTTTCCATCCCAATTTTCGGTATATACTATAACTGACATAATCTTGTTTTTTTGCGTTAGATAACTTTGGCTTCTTCGTGAAGTAAAGTGATAAGTTGACCGGCATTTTCTGCATCAATCATCTTTACTTTTGCTTTCGCTTTTGGCATTGCAAATCCAATATAAGTCGATTTTGAACCTTCGCCGGCGGGTTCCACTACGGTTAATTCTTTTTTGCGAGCCATCATGATGCCGCGCATAGCCGGAATACGAGGATCAAGCGCAATTCCTTTTTGAACAATCGCTACAAAAGGCATCGGAACGCGAATTGTTTCTGTTCCGCCTGGAATTTCTCTTTTCATCAAAGGTTTATCTCCTTCCATATCGAGGAAAGAGACGGAAGATACGGACGGAATTTTTAAAAATTCGGCGAGCATTCCTCCAACGGCTGAACCGTTATAATCGCTCGATTCTATCCCTGTAAGAATAATATTGTATGGGTTGTTTTTTACCCAAGCTGCAATGTTTGAGGCCACTTCGTAATCATCTGTTGGATTTAGATTGATACGAACGGCATCGTCGGCGCCAACAGCCAAAGCCTTCCGTATTGTTGGTTCAGTGAGGCTTTCGCCTACTGTAATTACCGTAATGGTATCTATTTTTCCTTCGGATTTTTCTTTTAAATCCAAAGCGCGCGTAAGCGCCAATTCGTCCCAAGGGTTTATCACCCATTGAACACCAGTCATATCAAGAGCGCTTTGATCGCCATTGAGCTTGATTTTGGTCGTGGTGTCGGGGACATTACTTAAACAAACGAGAATTTTCATGTTATGATATTTTAATAGATTTCTATGCTATTTATCTTTGTCTTTACTTTGTATTATCAAAAAAAACAAATGATTTGCGAAGGATTTGTTATTCCATTAAGCTCCGCGATATAATTATTTTCTGCACTTCGGAAGTGCCTTCGTAAATCTGAGTTAGTTTGGCTTCGCGCATCAATCGTTCTACATGGTATTCTTTCACATAGCCATAACCGCCATGAATTTGAACGGCTTCTGTAGTCACTTCCATTGCAATATCCGCTGCATACATTTTGGCCATGGCACTTGCAGTTCCGTAGGCTTGTCCTTGGTCTTTTAGCCAAGCGGCTTTCAAACAAAGATTGCGTGCATTTTCTACCTTTACAGCCATGTCGGCCAATTTGAAAGCAATGGCTTGATGGTTGATGATTTCTGTTCCGAATGCTTTACGCTCTTTGGCGTATTTTGTTGCCAATTCTAAAGCGCCCGAAGCAATTCCCAAAGCTTGAGAAGCAATTCCTATTCGTCCGCCTTCGAGTGTTTTCATGGCAAATTTGAAACCAAAACCATCTTCTCCAATGCGGTTTTCTTTCGGTACTTTCACGTCGTTGAACATCACCGAATGTGTATCGGAAGAACGCATTCCCATTTTGTTCTCGTGGGGGCCAACGGTAATGCCTTCGGAATGTCGTTCAACAATGAAAACATTGATTCCACGATGTCCTTTTTCCGGATGAGTATGTGCAATTACCAAATAAGTAGAGGCTGTATTGCCATTGGTAATCCAGTTTTTTGTTCCGTTGAGCAGGTAGTAATCGCCCATATCAACAGCAGTCGTTCTTTGTTTGGTTGCATCGGATCCCGCTTCCGGTTCCGATAAAAGAAAAGCGCCAATTTTTTTGCCACGAGCCAAAGGGCGTAAATATTTTTCGCGCTGCGCATCGTTGCCAAATTTCTCCAGTCCATAACAAACCAAAGAATTGTTTACCGACATAATTACAGAAGCGGATGCATCTACTTTTGAAATTTCTTCCATTGCCAGAACATAGGATACGGTATCCATTCCACCTCCGTCCCATTTCTCACTGACCAACATTCCCAAAAAACCCAGCTCGGCCAGATTCTTTACATGTTCAGTTGGATAGAGGGCTTTTTCATCTCGTTCTAAAACGTCTTTAATCAGTTCGCGTTGTGCATAATCTCTCGCCGCCTGCTGAATCATAAGTTGTTCTTCAGTAAATTGAAAATTCATTGTCTAAAATTTTAGGTTTCATAATTCTTTTATCCGCTGAAAATCAATTTGTCGGATGATTCTCGCTTCTAGAAAAAAATCTATGTTTTTTACGAAGCTAATGTACAAAAAATATTGTATGCATGCATACAATATTTTGAAATTTATTCTGCGGTTGTCTTGAAAATAGTTGACCATTCGCAAGAGAATATTCTTACAAAACGTTCAAAAGAGTTTTGTAAATTGGTGAGATTATTTTCTGTTTACCAGATATACGCCGCTCAATATCAAGCTAATCCATAGGAAGAAGAGCAAGTTGATGTTTTCGTTATCGAAAAGCCCCCAAAGTAATGCTACCAGAGGAATGAAATAGGTTAAGCTGGCCGAAAAGACCGGATTGGCAATCTGAATGAGCTTATTGAAAAGCATCAAAGCAAAGGCAGTTCCCACCAACGACAAAGTGCCTACATAGAACAATCCTTCGAACAAGCGAGCGTTTGTTTGGATTACACTTACAATATCGGTGAATCCGAAAAGAATTAGCAATGATGGCCAGCCAATGATAAAAAACTGAAATGTTGTGATCGTAACGGGATGAATATGTCCCAAGTATTTTTTTAAAATATTGATTTGTGTTCCATAAAAGAATGTTGAAATGATAATCAGTATTCCATATTTGATATTGAATGAAAAGGCATGTCCGCCACTAACGGTTAACAATCCGTAGGTGCCTATCATAGAAATAAGTACTCCAACATAACTCCACCATTTTGCTTTCAAATGGAAAAAACTCACTCCAACAGTGAGTGTAAAAAGAGGCGTCAGTGAATTGAGTATTCCGGCAGTGCCGCTGTTTAAACCTGTTTGAGCCATGGCAAACAAGAAAGCCGGAAAAAAACTGCCCAATGTTCCGCTAATACCTAAAATGAGCCAGTCTTTGGGTTTTAATGTTTTAAATCTTTGGTAGGCGAAAGGCATCAATGCCAGGAACGTAATGATTATCCGAAGGGAGCCCACTTGAATAGGCGTAAAGACTTCGAGGCTTTTTTTGATTAGGATAAAGGAGGTTCCCCAAATGAAGATAAGCGCAATATAGAGTATCCAGGTTAGTTTTTTGGTTTGCATTTTAAAAATTTTAAGGCACAAAAGTAGTTCTTTTCGCCTTGCTCGTTAAAAGAAGCTGAATGTAATTTTGGCATGTTGGCGAACTTCTAGTACTTTTGTCTAAAATCCATTCTTTTTTTAGATGAAAATACGTTTTGTGTTTCTTGTTTTGGTTTCTGCCATTCTTTTTTCTGCCTGTTCGTACGAAAGATTGGCTGCCATGGAATACATGAAAAAAGGAAAAGAGAGGGGAAGTATTTTGTTGGTGCCGCCCTATGCACTCGATTTGATAAACAAGAAACCCGTTTTATTCGATACTGCGGGGTTCAATCAGCTCGAAAATCAGGATTCTGGCGCTTTTTATTCGAAATTGATATTGGAAAAATTTTCCGACTCGGTTTTTTTGGAAATGTATTTGAATAGCTTTATCGCCAAGTTGCAAGGTTTTGGGTACAAAGTTTTATTACCGGACGAGTTGTACGATTTCCAAGCGGCCAGCAAACCTGCATATATTTTTAGATTTGCCCAAACCGAACTTACCGAAGAATCCAGTCCGTTCATCATTGATGAGAAAATTCTTGACCAAGCAATCTATAAAAAAATAGATTTGAATCTGGTTCGGTTTAGCAATTGGTTCGAATTTGAATCGAGAGACTCACTTTGGAAGAAAATATTTTACGCTGAAGATGCCATCGAGGATCGGTTTAGCGGAGAGCTTGCTCTGGATCAATCCCTAGCCAATCCCGTTTTTGTTTACCAAATGGATTCTTTATCTATCCAAAATGTGAATCAAATGGCGCAAGTCCTTGGTGTGAAATATGCTGAATTTCTGAACGATTATTTGATGAATGTCTTTATTAAACAGAAATTTCCTTCCTATAGTCCGCCAAAAATTTATTTTCATTTCGATAGCGAACTCAAATTGCTGAGTCCTTATCAAGATCGTTTCGTGGAGTTAAACTTGCCAAAATAAGAAAACCGATGGAATAAATATATTCGCATCGGTTTAAAAGATTCGTTTTGGTTTTTAGTCGCGATTTAGGTTTATGGCTTCTACCGATTTGATTTCCGGCAAAGCTTTGCGAACAGCTTCTTCTACTCCGTTTTTTAACGTCATAGTGCTGTAAGGACAAGCTCCGCAAGCGCCTAATAGTTCTACGTTTACAATATTGTCTTCTGTAATGTTCACAAACCGGATATCGCCTCCATCGTTTTGTAGATAAGGACGTATTTGTTCAATAATCCCTTCCACTTTCCTTTGCAATTCTGTATTTTCTTCCATTTTCTTGGATTTGTTTTTTCTAATCAGTGGCACAACTTGCATTTGGGTCAATCTGAACTATGCGCGTTGGTTTCAGTTCTTCGTTGCGTTTGTTTATATTCCGAATCACTTTTTGGGCTATTTCGTTAAATATTTTTGCAGAAGGAGTGGAATCGTCGAGCGCAATCGGAATCCCGCTATCGCCTGTTTTTGCAATGGCTTCGATTATTGGAATGCTTCCTAGTAATTCAGCTCCTAATTCGGAGGCAACTAGTTGTCCGCCACCTTTGCCAAAAATGCGGTATTTTTTATCAGGACAATCCTCGGGTGTGAAAAACGACATGTTTTCGATTACTCCCAACAAAGGGACTTTTATCGATTCGTTCTTAAACATATCTGCCGCTTTCCGTACGTCGGCCAAGGCCACATTCTGAGGTGTAGTTACAATGATTGCTCCTGTTACCGGTACACTTTGAACCAAAGTTAGATGGATATCGCCTGTACCCGGAGGAAGATCGAGTACCATAAAATCCAATTCTCCCCAAATAGCATCGTTAAACAACTGGCCTAACGCATTTGAAGCCATCGATCCACGCCACATGAGGGCTTTGTTTTCTTCAATGAAAAATCCAATCGACAACAATTTTAAACCGTATTTTTCGATTGGAATGATTTTAGTTTTTCCGTCTACATCTTTGGCCCCCGGCCGTTCTCCATTCAAACCAAACATGATTGGCATTGAGGGACCATAGATATCCGCATCCAGCAACCCAACTTTTGCACCTGTCTTTGCTAATGCGATTGCCAGGTTTGAGGCCACAGTTGATTTTCCTACGCCTCCTTTTCCGGAAGCAACAGCGATGATATTTTTTACTTTTCCCAAAGATCCGCGACCAGCTTCTTGCTCACTCAGAGTATCGATGATAAATTCTGTTTCTGCGCCAAAATCTGCTTTTAAAGTTCGTAGTGCAGCATCTTTTACGATGTGTGCGTTTTTGTCGTTCGCATGTGGATAGACCAATGCGAGGCTGATTTTATTTCCTTCTATACTCAAGCGGTCAACCATATTTAAATCAACTACGTTCGACCCTTTTGGGAAATAAAGAACCTTTTTTAACGATTCTGTAATTTGTTCTTTTGTAATGCTCATGAATGTTTTTTAAGGCTGCAAAGATACAATTATTTTTTGGCTTAATCATGTAAGGGCTTATTTAGAAAGACAAACAAAAAATGCATACAACAAACAACAAATCAGTGGATAACAGTTTAAAAACAATCTAAATAGTAAATATTTTATATGAAAAAATAACCATTTATTGTGAGTGAAAAGTGTTGGAGAGGATTTAAAAATCGATAAAAAGTGTTGAGATTGATTCCATAGCATTGCGTTTATGATGCTCAAACCCATAAAAATCATTTGTCTTCTCTATAGATTGGACTAATGAGAAATTTTTTTGCTGGCACGAATAACAAATTCTTTCTTCCAAATATTTACGTGCTAAATATTCTTGTTCAGTTTGCATAGGGGTTGGAATAAGCACTACTTTTTTGAGCCCTAGAAAAGCATAATCCATCACACTAGAATAGCCAGAACGCGAAAAGACAATATCTGCGTTAAGAAGAGCTTCCGCAAATTCTTCGGGTTCAAGATGTGGAACTTTCAGAATATTCGGCGAAAGCTGCTCGGAATTGAATTTTTCGGGTTGTCCCGAAATGATTAAGGCAGTATATTGTGTATTTAGGAGCTGCTCGGCGAAAATATTTTCCAATATGCTTCGTTGGGGCTCCGGCCCTGAAAGCACAAACACAAATTGAAATTTTTGAAGGGATAATGGGCGTTTGTTTAGCAGGCTGAATCTGCTTAATAATCCAATAAAATGTTGATTCCGAATGCCGGGATTTATGCTTAACTGGCCAGCAAAAAGGTGATTGTAGGTGTCGGGGATCAAACAAGCTGTGAATTGATTTATTAAAAAACGATTGACTAAAGAAAGTAATTTCCCCAAAACCCGAATTTTTTTTGGGTACAAAATATTTAATTGGTGACTAATGATGTAATTGCGTGTTTTTTTGTTGTGTAAACCAAAGCGACTATCAGAAATAACTACATCAATTGAATACGCATTCACAATTCGTTTCAGATGAAAGTGTTCGCGGAAGATGGCCAGTTTTATTCGTGGAATTTGCATCACAAGTTGAGTGTAAAAATTCTTTTCGGCATATCGAATGCGATATCCTTTCAGCGGAATCTGAATTATATCAGGAAAAAACTCTTTGTAGTAGGCTGCTGTACGCTCATCAACACCCAAGAAAACCTCGCCTTGTTGTTTTGCTAAAGCAATCACCGGAATCAAACGGCTAGCATGCCCTAAACCCCAATCGAGTGGAGAAATAAAAATACGTTTTCGCTTATCCATCCAAACAAAGATAGGCGCTTTTTGGAAACAGAAATTTTGATCTGCTTAAAGAATTTCGAAATACTTCAAAAATGTGTAACTTCGTTTTCGACATTATCTTTCTTTTCCATGAATACCAAAACGCAAGAGCAATTACTTTATCAGGTTGGCGTCACACTTCTTCCGGGTGTTGGCGATGTAAATGCAAAAAAATTGATTGCTTATTGCGGTGGAGTTGAAGCCGTTTTCCACCAAAAGAAAAGTCATCTTTTGAAGATTGACGGAATTGGCCCGAAATTGGCCGACGCCATCACAAATCAATCTGTTCTTAAACGAGCCGAAGAAGAGCTTGAGTTTATCAAAAAACACAATATCAAGGTTTTGTTCTATACCGAAAACGAGTATCCTTTGCGGTTGAAACAAGTTTACGACAGTCCTGTATTGATCTATTTCAAAGGAAATGCAGAATTGAATGAGGCCAAAGTTTTGTCAGTTGTTGGTACCCGAAAAGTAAGCGAACATGGAAAGCTGATTTGCGAACAAATTTTATCGGGTTTCAAAAACGAAAATGTGTTGATCGTTAGCGGACTGGCTTATGGTGTTGATACACAATCACATAAATCGAGTTTGGACAATGGATTGAATACGATTGCTGTTTTGGCGCATGGATTGGATCGGATTTATCCGGCTACGAATCGAGGATTGGCAAAGCGAATGATAGGACAAGGCGGGCTGCTCACCGATTTTCCAAGTAGAACAAATCCGGATGCTCCCAATTTCCCAAAACGAAACAGAATTATTGCCGGTTTGGCAGATGCAACTTTGGTGATCGAATCGGCCAAAAAAGGAGGCTCGTTGATTACTGCCGATATTGCCAATAGCTACAACCGGGATGTTTTTGCAGTTCCCGGACGACCAAGTGATGTTTATTCAAATGGCACGAATTTCCTGATCCGAACCAATAGAGCCGCGTTGGTGGAATCGGCCGAAGATATCAAGTATCTGATGGGATGGGATATTGCTGGCAAAGAGAACAGCGTACAAAAAAAACTTTTTGTGGAGCTGAAACCGGAAGAGGAAATTTTGATGAATATTCTTGCTCAGGAAAAAGATTCGACCATTGATTTGATTGCCCTCAAAGCGCAAATGCCAATGAGTAAAGTTTCGGTAATCCTTTTAAATTTGGAATTTGCAGGATTGATACGTTGTTTGCCCGGGAAAGTATTTAAACTTATTTAGTTCTTCGACTCAACAATCAAAAATAATTATTTCCATGCTTTAACAATTAGTCCGGTTCCTGTTTTGTGTTTAAAATTCAGGTCGGCCCAATTCAAAATTAGAGCAAATGGGAAAACAATCAAATAATAGATTGGGAGAAAAACGAAAAACAATTTTGATAGATTGAGCAATAAGATAGGATATTTCATTGATATTTTCCATGAAATATTCCCTGGCCAACCGTATGAATAATAGGTTTCGGATCTTAAAAATCCTGCCAGCCGCAATTTTTCTTTTATTTCCTCAGTGCCATAGCCATCGCGAACATGTTCGTCGATAAAAGAACTGTTTTCCGCCTGTTCATGGCGGTGAACGTCGGATCCGCCTTGGTCCGACGGTGTTGAGATAAGCAGCATTCCTCCTGGTTTTAGGCTCGAATGAAAATTTTTAAAAACGAGGACATCTTCTTCAATATGCTCCATTACATCAACAGATAATATGAAGTCGTATGAATTTGACTCGCAAAAAGTTGTTAAATCGGCAAATTCAAAACTGGCATTTTTTTGATTTATTTTTTCGAAAAAAGTTTGGCAGTCGCTTACTTGTTCTTCTTTTACATCCACGCCTTTTACTCGAAAGTTTTTATTGCTACGCGCCATAAAATAAGCGTATTGCCCAAATCCCATTCCTGCATCCAGAATTGCTGCCGACTTTTGGCTTTTTGCCCACAAACGAAAATTCTTTTTAATATGCCAAGTGCGGAGCAATAATAAGTCCAGAAGTCGGTAAAAAAATTTTCGAAGAAAAGGAGAGGCGTTAAAAAATCTGCCTAGACTGCGTTTGATAGGGTCGTATTGCATACTTATTCGCTTTTCAGAATGCGTTCAATATTTTCCAGATAATCCAGAGAGTCGTCTTCGTAAAAACGAAGGCTGGGAATGATGCGTAATTGATTGCGAATACGTTGCCCCAAGAGATAGCGAATTTCGCCCGAATGTTTGTTTAGATTATTCACTACTTCGGCATTTACTTGAGCAGCAAGAATACTGACATATATTTTTGCAATCGAAAGATCTGAACTTACCGAAACTTTGGTTACTGTAAGCATAGCTCCCAATCCTAGATTGCTCATGTCTTTTTGCAAAATGTCTCCTAGGTCTTTTTGCAAAAGGCGATTTATTTTTTGTTGGCGTTGACTTTCCATTTTGCAAAAATACGAAAATTAAAAGTTTTGTGCTAAAAACTTTGGATGAGGAAACGACGGCTAACCAGCGAAAATTTTGAGAACGACCCAAGAGGATAAGTCCTCACAAAGCTCTAAAATTCCTATCTTTGCCTATTAAATGTGTTAAAATGAAAATAGCGATCGCGCAGCTAAATTATCATATCGGTAATTTTGAAAGCAATAAAGAGAAAATGATTTCGGCCATTGCCAATGCAAAAAAACAAGGAGCCGATTTGGTGATTTTTGCCGAACTTGCAATTTCCGGTTATCCGCCACGCGATTTCCTGGAGTTCGACGATTTTATTGATCGTTGTTGGAACGCAACTGAACAGATAGCTCAGGCTTGTGTAGATATTGCCGCAGTTGTGGGATTGCCTACACGAAATGCTTCAAGACCGGGCAAACGATTGTACAATTCGGCCGCCTTTTTATATGAAGGAAAAGTTGCTGATTTGATTCACAAAAGCCTGCTCCCCACCTACGACATCTTTGACGAATATAGATATTTCGAACCGAATAGAGATTTTCATTGTGTCGATTTTAAAGGGAAACGTTTGGCGATAAGTGTTTGCGAAGATATCTGGAATCTGGGTGTGGAGGATCTTTATCCTATAAAACCAATGGATGAATTGATAAAAGAAAAACCGGATGTTATCATTAATATTGCGGCTTCGCCCTTTCATTACGAACAGTCCATTCGCCGCAAAACCATTATGAAAGCAAACGTGGATAGATACCATTTGCCTCTTTTCTATGCCAATCATGTAGGCGCACAAACCGAATTGATCTTTGATGGTGGCTCGTTGGCCTACAACGAAAAGGGAGAATTGATTGGTGAACTACACTATTTTGAAGAAGATTTGCAGATATTCGATTTGACGGATTTGCCCAAAGCCTTGGAAGAGAAAAAAAGAATAGATAAAATCGCTCTTATTCACGACGCATTGGTTTTGGGCGTTAAAAATTATTTTCAGAAACTGGGATTTGAAAGAGCAGTTCTGGGTTTATCGGGCGGAATCGATTCGGCTGTAACAATGGCGATTGCGGCGAAAGCCTTAGGCGCAGAAAATGTTCATGCGGTGCTTTTGCCATCGCATTATTCTTCTGATCATTCTATCAAAGATGCAGAGGATTTGGCAAAAAAATTAGGTTCGTCGTACGAAATTATTCCCATAAAATCCATTTTTGAGAGTGTAGAAAACCAACTAGAACCTCAGTTCAAAGGTTTGTCTTTTGGCATTGCCGAAGAAAATATTCAAGCAAGAATAAGAGGCGTTTTATTGATGGCGCTTTCGAATAAATTCGGATATATCTTGCTGAACACCTCAAATAAAAGCGAAGCGGCTGTTGGATACGGAACGCTTTATGGCGATATGAATGGCGGGCTTTCTGTTTTGGGCGATGTGTATAAAGTAGATGTTTTTGAATTGGCAAAATACATCAATCGCCTACAGGAAATCATTCCATGGAATACCATTCAGAAAGCGCCCTCGGCCGAGTTGCGCCCCAACCAGAAAGACTCCGATTCTTTGCCTGATTACGAAATTCTGGATGCCATACTGTATCAATACATCGAAAAACGAATAGGGCCACACGAGATTGTAGCTATGGGATATGAAGAAACGGTGGTAAATCGCGTTTTGAAACTGGTCAATACAAGCGAATACAAACGACACCAAGCGCCACCGATATTGCGTGTTTCCACAAAAGCATTTGGGCAAGGACGGCGGATGCCGATTGTTGCAAAATATTTGTGTTAATCCGCGTATTATGGCACGAAAAAATGCGTTTAGATTCTTTCTTTTTTTCTCACCTTTGAATAAAAAACAACTCTTTTTTCAATTTCAATAAATCGACTGCAAATGAAAATTATCACTTACAATGTGAATGGCATCAGAGCCGCAATGAAAAAGGGTTTTATGGACTGGCTCAAGCAAGAAAACCCCGATGTACTCTGTTTGCAAGAAACGAAAGCGCAAGCCGATCAAATTCCGATTTTTGAATTTACCGAAGCCGGCTATTTTACCTATTCATTTTCTGCACAAAAAAAAGGGTATAGCGGAGTGGCCATTCTTAGCAAAACAGAACCCGATCATGTGGAATATGGTATTGGAATTGAAAAATACGATAACGAAGGACGCTTTTTGCGTGCCGATTTTGGCGATCTTTCAATAGCCAGTATTTATCATCCTTCCGGATCGAGTGGAGAAGACCGGCAAGTGTTTAAAATGCAATGGCTTGATGATTACGTAAATTATATTCAGCAGCTTCACAAATTGCGTCCTAATCTTATTCTGTCGGGCGATTATAATATCTGTCACGAAGCCATCGATATTCATGATCCAGTCCGAAACGCGACCAGCTCTGGTTTTTTGCCCGAAGAAAGGGCGTGGTTGAGTCAGTTTTTATCATTGGGATTTGTTGATTCTTTCAGGCATCTAAACAAAGATGCACACCATTATACGTGGTGGTCGTATCGGGCAAATGCACGAAACAACAACAAAGGATGGCGAATTGATTACAATATGATCAGTAAAAATTTGGAATATAAAATACGAAATTCAGGTATTTTGCCCGAAGCTCTTCATTCCGATCATTGCCCTACTTGGGTCGAAATAGGAGATTGATTATTATGAGAATAGAATCTTAACATTCAAAAATTCTACGGCTTTTAAGCCTCATCATTTGATTGGTTTTTCAGATATTCGCGGTAAGCCAATCTGGTTTTTGCTTTTTGCATTTCGCGCTCTAAAACCAAATCGGCAAGAGATGAGGTCAATTCATCTCCTACCATTTGATTTATAATCGTATTGAATTTTTGTTCGTGAATATCGAGCCGATAAAAAATGTTTACCAATCCTTGAAAATTGTATTCCAAATACCACGCAATCGTATTTTTCAGGTAAATTTTCAAATCGTTTTGGCAAATGTTCTGGCTGAATTTGAGTTCAGTTTCTTCTTCTTGGCCAAAATCCTTGCTCAACAAAGCAACAGTTTCTTCAATTAGCTCACTCATGATCGTTTCTAATAATACAAGAGCTGCAAAATTAATTAAAAACCATTCCTGTCGGGAGTTTAATATTTATCCTGACGAAAGCTCTTGCGTTTTTTTACTTCTTTGCTTTTAAAACTTTCAGCACGAGGAGCCGCATCTGGCTTGCCCTTGGTCAATTCTACTTTTAGGTCCAGCCCTTTGTAGTTTTTGTCGTTGAAATAATCCAGAATTTCCTTGGATTTGTTTTTATCCGCTTCGAAGAAGGAGAAGTTTTTAAGAATTTCGATGTCACCAATTTCGACTGCGCTTAATTTTGGGCTTTCATTGATAATGCTCATTAATCGGGCAGGATTTAATTTATCCTTGCTACCAATATTAATGTGGAAACGAGCCAAATCCATATTTTTGTTTCTTCTGCCTTTTTTGGGGCCTTCCGAAAACTTGTCGTCCGAACTTTTTCTCCGGTCGCTTCTATCACCTCTTTCGCTTCTTTCGCTTCTTTCGCTTCTCGCATTTCTGTTTCCGCGTTCGCTTCTTTCTCCGCCTCTTTCGCCTCTATCGTCGCGGTCGCGTCTGCCTCTGCGTGATCTTCCAATCTCTTCTTTTTCGTGATGAGAAATATTCAAATCGGGTGCATTTTTGTAGTAATTCAAAAAAGTGTTGAATTCGTACGAAACAAAATGTTGGATTAATTCTTCACGACTCAAAGCTTCCAATTGCTTGTAAATGGCGGGCAAAAATTGACCAATCTGTTCTTTTTTTACCTGAATTTGTTCTACTTTTTCGATGAGATTGAATAGGCGAATATTGCAAATTTCTGCTCCCCCCGGAACCTGACGGCGTTCAAATTCTTTGCCGATCTTGTATTCCATATCGCGTAGTTTTCCTCTTTCACGGGAGTGAATGAGCGAAATCGAAACGCCTTTTTCTCCTGCGCGGCCGGTTCTTCCACTTCGGTGAATGTATATTTCATTGTCATCGGGCAGATTGTAGTTGATTACATGAGTAAGTTTGTCTACATCCAATCCGCGAGCAGCAACATCCGTTGCTACTAATATCTGCAAACTCTTGGTGCGAAAACGATTCATAACCTTGTCGCGCTGATCTTGCGACAAATCGCCATGCAATGCATCGGCATTGTAACCGTCGGCCATCAGCTTGTCGGCTACTTCTTTGGTTTCCTGACGTGTTCTGCAAAATACAATACCGAAAATTTCCGGATGTATATCGGCCAATCGTTTCAGTGCAGAATATTTGTCTTTTGCTGCCACCTGATAATAAATGTGTTCTACATTGTCTGCTCCACGGTTTTTGGCTCCAACGGAGATTTCCTGAAAATCGTGCATATAGGTCTTGGCAATCTGAACAATGCCTTGTGGCATAGTAGCAGAAAACAATAAAGTTTGTTTTTGCTCAGGAGTGTTTGCCAAAATAGCATCCAGTTCGTCTTTAAAACCCATACTCAACATTTCGTCGGCTTCGTCTAAAACCAACCATTGAATACGATCTACAACTAGTCGGCGGCGTTTTATCAAATCGAGCATTCGGCCGGGTGTGCCCACTACAATTTGTGCTCCGCGCTTGAGTGCAGCAATTTGCACTTCGATGCTTGCGCCACCGTAAACCGGAATTACTTTTAAATTGGACATAAAGGAAGAGTAACTTTCCAGGTCCTTTGTTATCTGAAGAGCCAATTCGCGTGTTGGTGACAAAATAAGAGCCTGAATATCAGGAATATTTGTGTCGATTTGCTCTAAGATTGGCAATCCAAAAGCAGCGGTTTTGCCTGTGCCTGTTTGGGCGTTGGCAACTAAGTCTTTTTTCTGATTAAGTAAAAAAGGGATTGTTTTTTCCTGAATAGGAGTGGGTTCCACAAAGCTAATATTTGCTAGAGCTTTTAGGATGCTTGGTTTAAAACCAAATTGTTCAAATGTCATTTATAAAATTTTAAATCGGTAAAAGAATGAGTATCAAACATGTAATCCCATTCAAAAAAGTCTGCAAAAGTAGTCTTTATTTCGCAATAAAAACCTATATATAAAATAATTATGAGAAAAGACGGTGATTAGCCTCTCCACAAAAAAATAAAAAGCCGATGCGAAAAACATCGGCTCGAATTTGGTTGAGAACTATTTATATATTTTTGATAGATCTCTATTTCCAGTATTATTTTGATACCAATCGGGATACGATACACCGGCCGATTCTGCCCATTCTCCAAATCGTAAATGTCCTTCAAGTATCTGAACTCCTTCGAATGTGTAATTAAACGGTTCAGGGATATTAATTGCCCAAGGTAGGTTTTTTATCGTTTTGTAATATTGACCAGAGGAAGGACTGGAAGCATCGTTAAAAGTTCCGAAAATTGCGGTGTTTGCCAAATCCGTCGGTACTTGGTTGGACAAATGGATTTCCAAACTGCGATCCAGTGCTTTTATCAAAAACGGATTGAAAGGCGCAGTTCCCAAAGTGTTTATTGGTAATGGAACAGCAAGCACAATGTTTATTTTTACAGCATCGGCCGTTCCTGCATATCCATTGTCAACAGTATTGAACATGGAGCCTCCAGCGCGGTGTAAAACAGTATTTACATCGTCCATCACAATGATTACAGCTTTTGATTGATTGGCTTCTGTGCCATTTGCGTTTCGGTTGATATAGGTTCCGGAAATGGATTGCCCACTTACAGAACTTAATTGATTCGGAGTTAAAGCGTCAATCTGAAAACCAAAACCGTTTTTTATCGATGCGCCCACGGCCACAACCAAAAACTCGGCATTTATTTCTACCACATTATTTTGAGCATTCGTTACGAGTTGGAAATTGTAATTCAAAACCAGATCGTTGAAATCGTAATCTCCCGTTGAAGGCCATAAATCTTCGAAAGCGAGGCTTGCAAATCCACTGGCTGGATAATTGTTGTTGAATGCTTTGGAAGCGCTGGTTGGATAGTCGTCGTCCGAATCTTGAACACCGTCTCCATCGGTATCCGGATTTTGAATAAGATAGTTGCCCGCGTTTACCGGACTGTCTAGAATGCCGCTTTTATAAGCAATTGCTTTTAAAGTTCCTGAGGTATTCATCTGAATAGGAGAACTGTAAATCGATCCGCTGGTGGAGCTCGGAGTACTTCCGTCGGTGGTATAGCGAATAGTTGCATCGGTTGTCGCCGATGTAATCGCAACATTTTGTGGAGAGTCATATGTTCCGGCAGCCGGTGAAAAAATGGGAGACTCTGTAACAAACAAAATAGTGTACAATCCACTTGTTATATTGCTATCACTATTTCCTGTTTTATAAGCGATTGCTTTTAGTGTAGAGGTTGCTG
>DYSK01000021.1 GCA_020718315.1 Draconibacterium orientale | reverse complement strand
GCCACCCACACGGCTCCTTTTTCAACAGTTCCTTTACTAATCATTTCCATAATCCAAACTTCGTTGGCATCGGAAATAGAAAATGATTCACCTGAACTATAATAACCATATTCTGCCATTAAATCGGCAATCACCTTGATAGCTTCGCGAGCATTTTTTGAACGCTGCAATGCAATGTATATCAAACTTCCATAATCCATTATTGCTTTTGGGTCGCTCAATTCTTCACGACCGCCATAAGTAGTTTCTCCAATAGCTACTTGATGTTCATTCATATTGCCAACTACATTGTAAGTTTGTTTGGCTTGTTTTATTGCACCCAGGTATTTTCCGGTATCCCATTCATAAATATCCAGCATAGCATCGTCTGCCCAAGTGGCTGCCGGCCAATGATAGAGTTCGCCAAAAAGCACATGCGAATCGGCCGCATACGAAATCATTGTAGAGCCGTCGGTCGATGCGCCTTTTGTGATTAAGTAGTTGGTGCAAGCAGTGGCTTGGTTAATGGTGGCAATGGACAACCCGAAGGCCGCCATCAATACGAATAATTTTTTTTTCATATTCATTGTGTTTTGTTTTTTGTCTGTAACGACCACAAAAATAATGGAATTATGCAAACGGACAAAAAGAAATCAGCCAACAGAACTTTCTGTTTGGCAAGTGAAATAGAAATTCGTTTTGAAATTCGCCCGCCCATTTTTCTTTTTGTATTGTTCCGTTATTTTCTCATCTTTGAAAACCAAAAACAACCAAATCGAAACATTTTGTTGTTGAAATAAAACATAAACCAAAACACAAATCGTTCAGTATGAAAAAATCACCTCAAAGAATTCGTTTAATTCTTCTGTTTGTAGCCACCTTGTTGATGAGTAGCTCATTTGCACAAGTCTTGCAAATGGATCAAATAAAAGGGATTAAAGCGCGCAATATTGGCCCGGCCGGAATGAGTGGACGTGTAACAGCTATTGATGCTGTGAATGCAAATCCGGACATTATTTTTATTGGCACCGCTTCAGGCGGTGTTTGGAAATCGGAAAGTGGAGGCGTTATATGGTCGCCCATTTTCGATAATCAGGATTTTGCTTCTATTGGTGCTTTAAAAATTGATCAAAAAGCCACCGATATTATTTGGGTTGGAACCGGCGAAGGGAATCCACGCAACAGCCAAAGCAGCGGAAATGGAATCTACAAAACGATGGACGGTGGCAAAACATGGCAAAACATGGGTTTGAAAAACTCGCGAAACATTCATCGCATTTTTATCGATCCGCGTGATTCGGAATCCGTATTGGTTGGAGTACAAGGCTCGGCTTGGGGACCTAGTGAAGAGCGGGGTGTTTTTAAAACTACCGACGGCGGAAAAAGCTGGAAAAAAGTGTTGTATGTTAACGACCGAACCGGCGTTGGCGAAATGATAGTGGATCCTTCGAACCCAAACAAGCTTTTTGTTAATATGTGGCAATTCAAGCGCGAACCTTGGTTTTTTACTTCCGGCGGACAAGGCTCGGGGCTTTATGTTAGCAACAATGCAGGCGAAACCTGGCAACGATTGAACGAAAAAAACGGATTGCCCGAAGGTGAACTTGGAAAAATTGGTCTGGCCATTTCGCCAAACAATCCAAAAGTAGTTTATGCCTTGATCGAATCGAAAAAAAACGCACTGTATCGCTCCGAAGATGGTGGAAATAAATTCAATCTGATAGCCGATAAAAATATTGGCGGACGTCCGTTTTATTATGCCGAAATATATGCCGACCCGCAAAACGAAAACCGTTTGTATAATTTGCATTCGCTCGTAGATGTGAGCAACGACGGCGGAAAAACTTTTGAAACGATGATGTCGTATGCCGAAGCGCATCCCGATCACCACGCTTGGTACATTCATCCCGTTGACGGAAGTTTTATTATTGATGGAAACGACGGCGGATTGAATATTTCGCGCGACAGAGGAAATACATGGCAATTTATTCGGAATTTGCCATTGGCGCAATTTTATCATATCAATTACGATATGGAATGGCCATACAATGTGTATGGCGGAATGCAAGACAACGGTTCGTGGCGCGGTCCTAGCCAAGTGTATCGCTATCAAGGAATCCAAAATATCTATTGGCAAGAACTTTCGTTTGGCGATGGTTTTGATGTTGTTCCCGATCGTAGCAATCCGCGCCATGGTTTTACGATGAGTCAACAAGGAAGCCTGATGCGTTACGATTTGGAAACGGGATTTAGTAAATTCATCCAGCCCGTTCATCCTGACGATCTGAAATTGCGCTTTAACTGGAATGCCGCCATTGCTGCAGATCCTTTCGATGAAAAATCTATTTATTTTGGTAGTCAGTTTGTTCACAAAAGCTCGGATAGAGGCGATAACTGGACTATTATTTCTCCTGATTTGACAAGCAACGACACCACCAAACAAAAAGCGATGGAAAGTGGTGGTTTAACTTTTGACGCTACGGGAGCGGAAAATTATACAACAATCCTTGCCATAGCTCCAAGTCCATTGAACAAAGATATTGTGTGGGTTGGTACCGACGACGGAAATTTGCAACTGACCTTGGATGGCGGAAAAACATGGGAAAATAAAATCGGGAACATCAAAGGCGTTCCGGCCGGATCGTGGATTCCACAAATTCATCCTTCTACCTACAATGAAGGAGAAGTTTTTGTAGTGATAAACGATTACCGCCGCGACAATTGGGAACCGTATATTTTTCACTCCACCGATTACGGAAAAAAATGGGTTAATATTTTAAGTACAGAAAAAGTGAAAGGCTATGCTTTGTCGTTTGTTCAAGATTTTGAGGTGCCAAATCTTTATTTTGTCGGAACAGAAAGTGGCTTGTATATCAGTATAGATGCCGGAAAAACTTTTAGCAAATTCACGAACAATTTCCCTACTGTTTCAACAATGGATATGCGAATCCATCCTCGCGAAAGCGATTTAATCGTTGGAACATTTGGCCGTGCAGCATTTATTGTTGACAATATTCAACCTTTGCGCGAACTGGCTAAAAAAGGAATTTCCCTTTTGGATAAATCGGCCTTACTTTTCCCTATTCCAACAGCAGAAATGAATGTTTATAATCAGCCTCCCGGAATGCGTTTTGGCGCTGATGCTTTGTTTTATGGCGAAAACAAACAGCAAGGTGCGATGATTTCCTATATTGCCAAACCTGCCGATTCACCGAAAGACAGTGTTTTGATCGAAATATTTGATGCCACAGGCGAAAAAATGACCAGCATTCGGAAAAGCCCAAAAGCCGGAATCAATCGCCTATACTGGGAGTTTAATAAAAAAGGCGTTCGTTTTCCGAATCAAGCAAAACCAAAAGACGATTTGCGCGAAGCACGTGGAGGCGATGTTTTGCCGGGCGATTATTTGGTAAAACTTTCCTACAATGGCCAATTGGATTCAACAAAAGTAAAAGTGATTTTTGATCATCGGATTGAATACAAGATACAAAACCTAAAGGCGCGCGAAGCATTACAAAATCAAATGTTTGCCGAAATAAGCAAGGCTACAGAGGCAGCCGATAAGGTACGCGACGCACAATTGATCGTGAAAAATCTCGCCTTGCTTATCAATCCTTTGAAAGGCGACGAAAACAAAGCATTGAAAGATTTGCATAAGAACATTTCCAAACAACTGAATGATTTTGAAGAATTGCTGGAAGCGCCAAAAGTGCAGGGAATTTACAGAGAAGAAGACGGCCTGCTTAATATTCTTCGTCAGGGCTCCAGAGGAATTATGGACTATGTGGATGCGCCCGGTTTGCGCGAAGAATTGGCTATGAAAAAAGCCAAAGAAGCGATTCAGATCTATTTAGAAAAAACAAACTCTTTCTTTGAGGGAGATTGGAAAAACTATCAAAAATTGATTAAAGAAAAAGAATTGAATTTCTTTTCGGGCTTTGAAAAATAAAGATTCCGATTCTCATTAAAAAAGCGAGACAATTTTAGTATTGTCTCGCTTTTTTTTCGAAAGATCGTTTTTGAATCAGATTAATTCCCCATCAATCTAAAAACACCTTTGTCTAATATTTTTGTTCCAGCCTGAAAATTAGGACTTAAAACTTGTGTAAACTGTTCTGAAACGCGGCCAACCTCTATTTTCACTTTGTCGAAAACATACTCTTTATCGTTTTCGCTTTGATAAACCAGAATGAACGACTGGCCATTTTCTTCAAGAACTGCTCGCGATGGCACCGCCAAACCGCTGAGCTTATTTGTTAAGATATCGGCTTCCACATACATGCCTTGCAAAAATGGGTAGCTATCGTTGTCGAGTTTCCCATGTACTGTAAGCGTTCGCTTTTCAAGGTCGATGGTTTTGTTTACTTGTATCACCTTTCCTTCGAAGTATTTATTGCCGGCATCGGGAACCCGAAAACGAATTTGCTGGCCAGATTCCAATTTCAATACGTCTTTTTCGAACACTTCTAATTCTAAATGCTTATGCGAAGTGTTTATCATTTTTAGCAAAACATCGCCAGGAGAAACATAACTTCCAATAGAACAATTGATAGAAGCAATAAATCCATCGATGGGAGCGTAAATTCGGATGTCGGGCGTAAAAACACCCGATTCCAATTGCACTAAGTCCACATTCAGCAATTTTAGTGTTTCTTTTATACCGTTGTATTGTGCTTGTTTCAGCTTATAATCGCTGCTGGCTTTTTGATAATTCTTCAGGCTGTTGATATTTTCTTCCGACAATAATTGTTGCCGTTCGAATTCTGCCTTCAAAAAAACGAGCTCTTCTTTCGTTTCAAGATAGCTTTGTTGCATCTTGATAAAGTCGGGATTTTGCAATTGAAATAGCAAAGCTCCTTTCTTAACACCTTCTCCTATCAGGCGAGGAATGTTCGACACATAACCGGCTACCATTGGGCTTACTTCCGCTTTCGCGTTTATTGGCACATCAATGATTCCGGTCGATTGAACAATGTCGTAAAAATCCTGAGCCTGGATTTCGCCCAAACTTATATTGGTTTTATCAAAAGTGGATTTTGGCACCACTAATTGGTTGTTGTTTACTACTTCTTCCGGTTCATTCGAAACGACTTCGGTCGAATTTTTGCAGGAATTAAAAAGCAATAAAGAAAAAAGTAAAATGAAAATTTGTTTATACGGATTCATGGGGTTTATTTTAAATTCAAATATTTTAAACGAATACTATTTTGATTGTACGAAATTAAATTGTCGAGGTAAACCAATTCAATTGCTTGCGCATTTTGAACGCTCTGTACGAACTGAAGAAAATTGATCTCGCCATACTGAAAGCTTTTTTGAGCTGCTTTGAGCAGTTCTTGCGCCAAATATTTTCCTTGCTGTTGATAATTGTCAATGGCTTGCTTGTCGCGCTTTAGGGCGCTTAGCAACTGTTGTTTATAGGACTGTAGGCGAGTAGAAATATCCAAATAATGCTGATCGACAATTTTTTGCTGAATTCCGGCAGCCTTTATTTTTGATTTTGTTGCACCAAACCAAAGAGGAAGGTTTAAACCAACCGCAAAACCTTGGTATAACTCTGCATTCGGGCCATTGTTGATCCCTTGAAAATATTCCAAGTTTAAATCGGGCAAAAGAGCCGATTTCTCTAGTCGAAAGTTTGAAGATGCATTTTCTTTCTGCTTTTCGAAAAGCAACAATTGGGGCATCGATTCCGCTTCACTGATTTCGAGCTGAACAAGCGATCTGTCTGCTACAACAAATTGCTCTTCGAGCAGAAGCAGACCCTTTAATGACACATAAGCACTTGTGAGTTCTTCTTTCATTTGGCTTACCCGCATTTTCACTTCTTGTTGTTGAGCTTGTGCGCTCAACATTTCGAGGTAGTTTTGCTCGCCCAACTCATATTTGCGTTTTGCCGAGCTGGCAATAGACGAATACAAACTATCTAAATAACTGTAAATAACCAATTTGTTTTCGAGAAAAACCACTTGATAATACGCCATTGAAACCGTTTCGCTAAAACGCTGTTTCTGAAGCAAATTATCCGCTTGTTGGAGTTCGAGTTGTTTTACTGCCATGTTATGCTGTGCCATATAAACTGTTGGAAACCGAATTGCTTGAGAAATTCCCCAAACTTTGAGTGGCAAAGCATTTGCAGCAATATTGTTTTCATCAAAATTATAATAGACATTGGTTTTGTCCAAATTGAAAGCGGCACCCAGCAAGGCTTGTTTTTCTTCTACTTGCAAGCCGGCGGCTTTCATGGCCGCATTATTTTCAATCCCAATCTGAATGGCTTGGTTCAATGAAATGGTTTTTTGCGCCTGACTTGCAAATGGCAAGGCAAAGAATAGAAGAATGATTGCGATCGGGATTTTCATTTTTTCTTTTCGTAATTTTTTCTCTTTCGATTTTTCATAAAGATAATACAAAATAGGCAAAACGATCAGGGTGAGCAAGGTAGAAGTTACCAATCCGCCAATAACAACAGTTGCTAACGGCCGTTGAACTTCGGCTCCCGATCCGCTCGAAAAAGCCATTGGAAAGAAACCCAAGGCGGCCGCTGAAGCTGTGAGCAATACAGCACGCATTCGTTCCAAAGCGCCCTGAATAACCCGTTGTTTGATATCGGTAATTCCTTCTTCTTTCAGTTCTTTAAAATGTTCAATCAGCACAATTCCATTCAGAACGGCAATACCAAAGAGCGCAATAAAGCCCACTCCGGCCGAAATACTAAAAGGCAAATCGCGCATCCAAAGCAAGAAAATTCCGCCAACAGCAGCAAAAGGAACGGCAGTATAAACCATCAAAGCTTCTTTTACAGAGCCAAAAGCAAAGTGAAGCAAAATAAAGATGAGTAGAAGCGCCACAGGAACAGCAATGGCCAAACGGGCTTTTGCCGAACGGAGATTTTCAAACTGGCCGCCATACGAAATAGAATAACCCGTAGGCAACTTGATGTTTTTTTCGATGAGCAGCTGAACGTCGGTTACTACAGATTCCAAATCGCGGTTACGCACGTTGATACCAACAACTATTCGCCTTTTGGTATTGTCGCGCGAAATTTTTGCCGGTCCTTTGGAATAAGTAATTTCGGCCAATTCGCTCAACGGAATCATGTTTCCGTTTGGAATCGTTACGTATAGCTTCTGAATATTGCTGATATTTTTTCTAAAATCCTGATGCAGGCGCATGACCAAATCGTAGCGTTTTTCTCCTTCAAAAACATAGCCTGCCGATACGCCGGCAAAAGCCAAAGAAACTACCCGATTCAAATCGCCAACGCTTACACCGTATTTTGCCATTTGCTGACGATTGTATTGAATGCTCATCTGCGGCAATCCTTCCACTTTTTCGATTGAAATATCGGCGGCTCCTTCTACATTTTCTATCAAAGTCTTTATTTCATCTGCTTTTTGAGCCAAAACACCCAAGTCTTCACCAAATATTTTAATGGCCAAATCGGCCCGAACACCGGTAATCAATTCGTTGAAACGCATTTCGATGGGCTGAGTAAATTCGTAATCGACTCCCGGAATCACTGATAAAGCAGCTTTAAACTTATCGGCCAATTCGTCTTTTGTCTTCGCCGAAACCCATTCGCTTTTTGGTTTTAGTTTGATGATGATGTCTGATTCTTCCATGGCCATTGGGTCCGTTGGCACTTCAGCAGCACCAATTCTACTCACTACTTGAGCCACTTCCGGAAACTGATCGATGAGAATTTGCTCAATTCGGGTAGTAATTTCAATGGTTTTACTGAGCGAAGTTCCGGTTTTTAAAATCGGCTGAATTACAAAATCACCTTCGTCCAAAGTGGGAACAAATTCGCCACCCATTCTGGAAAAAGTAAAAACAGAGATTGCTAATAAAACCACAGAAAATGCCAATACCATCACTTTGTTCTTCATCGCAAATTCCATCGATGGGATATAGAGGTTTTTCAACCAATTCATCAGTTTCTGCGAGAAGTTATTTTCGTTTTCTGATGGGCGAAGAAATAGACTGGAAACCACCGGAACATAAGTAAATCCAAAAATCATGGCTCCAATCAATGCAAAGGAAAAGGTCATGGCCATTGGCTTAAACATTTTTCCTTCTACTCCTGTAAGTGAAAGAATAGGAATAAAAACGATCAGAATAATCAACTGTCCGAAAATGGCAGAATTGACCATTTTACTCGTGCTTTTCAGGGTGATACTATCCAATTCATTCTGTCGATCTTCCGGATTTAAGTGTTGAATGTCTTTCCATTTCATTCCTATTCGGAAAGCAATAAATTCAACAATAATAACCGCTCCATCAATGATAATTCCAAAGTCAATAGCGCCCAAGCTCATCAAATTGGCATCGACTCCAAAAATATACATGAGCGAAAGTGTGAACAATAAAGCCAAAGGAATGACCGAGGCAATCAATAAACCCGAACGTAAATTTCCCAATAAAAGGATCACAATAAACAAAACGATCAAGAAGCCCAAAACCAGGTTTTCTGTTACTGTAAAAGTAGTTTTGGCAATCAATTCACTTCGTTCCAGAAAAGCGTTTATAAAAACGCCTTCTGGCAAATTCTTTTCAACTTCAAAAACTCTGTCTTTTACGGCTGTAATCACTTTTTTAGAGTTTCCGTCTTTCAGCATCATTACTTGCCCCAAAACCTTTTCCCCTTTTCCGTTTCCGGTGATGGCCCCAAAACGGGTTGCATGCCCAAACTGAACTTCGGCCAAATCTCGAATAAGAACGGGAATTCCATCGCGATTTTTAACGACAATGTTTTCGATATCCGCGAAAGATTTCGTTAAACCTTCGCCCCGAATGAAATAACTTTGGTTTGATTTTTCGATGTATCCGCCACCAACAACGGCATTGTTTTTTTCGAGCGCATCAAAGACTTCGATCACGGTAGTATTCATAGCGCGCAAACGCTCCGGATTGATAGCCACTTCGTATTCTTTCAGATAACCGCCCCAAGTATTCACTTCAACAACTCCGGGAATTCCCGAAAGTTGTCGTTTTACAATCCAATCTTGAATACTCCGTAATTCCATAACCGAATACACCGAATCGTAGCCGGGTTTGGTATCCAGAATATATTGATAAATTTCGCCTAAGCCCGTGGTAATGGGCCCCATTGTGGGCGTTCCAAATCCTTGCGGAATTTTTTCTTGTGCACTTTTTATCTTTTCGGCAATCAATTGTCGCGGCAGATATGTACCCAAATTATCATCGAATACAATCGTAACTACCGAGAGTCCAAATTTTGATACCGAACGAATTTCCTTCACTCCCGGCAGATTGGCCATTTCCAATTCCACAGGATAGGTAATAAACTGCTCAATGTCTTGTGTTGACAAATTTCGAGAAGTAGTAATGACCTGAACCTGATTGTTTGTTACGTCGGGCACAGCGCCGATTGGAATCTGACTGATTGAATATAAACCAAAAGCCACCACGGAGAGTGTGAACAAAATGACAATCAGTTTATTTTTGATGCTAAATTTTATTAGAGCTTCTAACATTGTGAATAGACTATTTATGTGTTTATTTAAAAGTCTTGCCTATTTGCAAGAATCAAGCCAAATGCGGATTTCTACAAATATCATGTATTATTCGTTGATTTGCAAATATTTATAAGTTTATATTTAATGATTTAATCGAAAAGCCGAAGAAGCTATGGTGCGGTTTTATAAGGTTTAACATATTATTAACGACAAATTGTTTTTTGGCACACATTTTGGTAATGTAATACCAAATTAAAATTATTTCAAAAAAACAAAGCCTAAAAGCAATGGGTTCAAAAAAAAAATGAATGGAAGCAGGCAGATTCTTTCAACAAAACGAATAAAAAATGAAAAAAGTAAGTTATAAATTAATTGCAATTCTAATGGTGGGCTTAGTGGGCTTTTCGTGTGCAAAAGAAACTTCAGAAGCCGAACTTGTTACTACACCAGAATTAACAACCGTGGAGCTCGATATGATGAAATACATGATGGAAGAAGAGAAATTGGCCTACGATGTATATGTTACGCTTTACGAACAATTTGGATTGGCCACTTTCAACAACATAGCCAAAAGTGAATTGTCGCACATGAATGCGGTTTCAAAACTTTTGGAAAAATATAGTGTCGAAAACACGGCATCCACAACTTTGGGTGTTTTTAACCACGAACATCTTCAAAGTTTATATAACGCTTTGATTGCACAAGGAAGCTGGTCGCTGGTGGACGCTCTAAAAGTAGGAGCAACCATCGAAGATGTGGATATTTATGATTTGGAGGACTTTATGGAAAAGACCGAAAATGAGGACATTCATTCAGTTTTCGATTTTTTGGATTGTGGTTCGCGCAATCACTTACGTAGTTTTATAAACCAACTAACCATTCAAGGAGTCGTTTATTCTCCGCAATATATTTCACAAGAACATTTTGACGCTATTTTGACGAGCGACAAAGAAACGTGTGGAACTTATACGCTTTAAATTTTACAACGCAAAACGGAAAGGGCTGGAAATATTTTCAGCCCTTTTTTTTATAATGGATACGAAATGGATATCGGCAAAAATAGTAAAGCAAGTTCAGAATATCTCTGAAAAGTGCTCGTCTTGAAAAGAAAGAATGAGCGAAACCCAAAAAATCAACGTCCTTTTCTCAACCAACGCGGTATCAATCGTTCGGAATTTTTTGCAATCGTGAGATTATTTTCGTTTACATAACGAACATCTTCGATAGAATAAAAAGCATTCGGATTGAATGTATTGATCAGTTCGATTACTTTCTGACTTTCGCTCCGTTTAACAACCGAAAAAATGACATGAACCAAACCGTTGCTGCCGGCGGCTTCTACAGAAGTAACTCCGTAGCCTTTTTCGCGCAATTGAAGGATTAATGCTGTGGCTGATTTTTGGGTGATGATACGGAACATCTGCACGCCAAAGGCTAGCTTTTCTTCAACGATTAAGCCGATGTAATTTCCGGTAGCAAATCCTGCTGCATAAGCGATGTAACAGGCCACGTTGTCGAGGTTTTGCATAATTCGCGTGATGGCAATCAACCAAATCAACACTTCGAAAAATCCCAGAATAGGAGCAATAATTTTAAAGCCTTTCGAAATAAATACAATCCGAAGCGTATCGAGTGTAACATCAACAATACGCGAAAAGAAGATAAGCAAAGGTAAGATCACATAGGTGAACCAAAACGAAATTTCGACAGAGGATTCCATATTCTATTTATTTAGGCAGCGTTTTAAATTCTTTGATTTTTGTAGAAACCAAGAACCACTTTATATTTATTTCTGCGAGGTATAAAAATTCAAAAAACACAATTGTAAAACCAATTACAAATCTATATTTATCCGATAAAGAAAAGAATAATTTCCTGATTGGTGGTCAAAAGTTTAGCTGTTTTTTTTGACGTAAAAAACCAGATCGTCGCCCAAATCATAATAGTCTTCAAAACGTGTTTTTAGCTGATAGCCATTTTTTTCGTAAAACATTCGAGTTGGAACATATTGCGCCCGCGAAGAGGTTTCGACATAGATTCCGGTGCCGCCTTGATCAAAAATTTCTCTCTCACTTTCTTTTAAAAGAATTCGGCCTAAACCTGAATTGCGATATTTTTCGTGAACGGCAATCCAATAAAGGGCAAAGCTATTTTTGGTTCCCGGAATTTTTCCATAGCAAGCATAGCCCTGCGTTTCATTTTCATTTTCGATAAAAAGAAACTGATAGCCGCTTTCGATTCCTTTGGCCAAAAATTCATCGGCCAATTCAACGGCAATTTCTATTTCTTCGGCATTGAAAAAACCTGTTGAAGTCACAATTTCTCGAATTGTTTCAAGATCTGTAGCCAAGACTTCTTGTCGGATTTTCTTTGAAATTAATTCCATATATCTTCTATTATTCTGTTCATGACGGCGGGAAATAAATAGCCTGCTTTTTGAGTTGCGGCGTAAAAACCGGCATCGGGCGAGAGGCAAGGATTTGCATTGATTTCCAAAATCCAGGGATTTCCGTTTTCGTCGACTCGTAAATCGATACGGGCATAGCCTTTCAGCCCAAAAAGATCCCATGTTTGCAAGCAGATTTGTCTCAATTTTTCTGCCAATTCTACTTCGATGGTTTCCAGCCCAAAAAGGCGGTTGGTATTTTGGTATTCGAACGAAGATTCGTCCCATTTGGCGGTGTATCCAATTATTTTGGGTTTTTCGGCAGGGAAATTTTCGAAAATAATTTCCGGAATGGGCAAAACTTCCGGTCCCGATTTTCCGCCTAAGACAGAAATATTGAATTCTCTTCCTTCGATGAATTCTTCAAAAAAATATTCGATGTTTGAATGGTTTTCTAAAAAGGCTTGAATGGCGTTTGGGTTGCCCGGCAAAATATTCTCATCCGAAATGCCAACCGAAGCGTCTTCCCAGATTGGTTTGGCAATATAAAGCTTATCAGCGTCGATACCCTTGGGTTTGAGCTGATAAATCTGTTTGGGCGTGGGCAATCCGGCTGCTTCCAGCATTTTTTTTGTGAGTGTTTTGTTGCTGGTGATAAACATACTTTCCGAACCGCAACCGGTAAACGGAATCGAAAGATGTTCTAGAAGTGATGGCGCCAAATGAATTAAAGTGGCATCTTTTTCAAGACTTTCAACCAGATTGAAAACAAAAAGCGGTTTTAATTGTTTCAATTTCGCTTTTGTTTTTTCCAGATTTAGGTTCATAAAAAGGCGTTCGGTTTGATAGCCCAATTGTTCGAGTGCGCCTTCGGCAAATAGGGCTTGATCCAAAACATCCAGCTCGTCTTTATCGGCATTTGGTGACAGCGCATTGATTAAAACAACGACTTTTTGATTTTTCATACATAGAACCTTGAATGAATCAAAAATTTAACTTTTTATTTTTTTGCTTGCCGATTTCATAATCATAGCCATCAGCTCAGGATATGAAATGCCGTTTAGCGTACTTAGAATAGGCAAGTCGGAATGTTCGGGATGCAGTCCGGCGAGCGGATTTATTTCTAAAAAATTGGGAATTCCGTTTTTGTCCATCCTGATATCTACTCGTCCGGCATCTTCGCAACTGAGCAATTGATACGATTCTAAAGCCAGCTTTTCGCAAAGTTCTTTTTCTTTACCAAAAGTAGGTTTGTATTCAATCAAACTTTCGCATTGCTCTTTGTTTATATAAGAATAGACCCCTTTTTCGGCGTTTTCTTTCAGGAAAATTTCCATGGTTCCAACGGCTCGGGCGTCCTTTCCTGTACCAACTATCCCAACGGTAAATTCGCGCCCACTCATATAGGTTTCAACCAAAACCGCTTGTTTGAACTCAGTCAAAAGCGAGTTGCATTTTTCGAATAATTCCTCTTTCGAAATGATTACTGATTTGCTGTTAATTCCTTTTCCGGTTCCTTCGGCCATTGGTTTTGCAAACAAAGGAAAAGAGAGTTTTATTTTTTCGATATCTGAAAGCGTATTGACAATAAAAAAATCGGGTGTGGCTATTCCTGCATCACGGACGATTCTTTTTGTAAGTGCTTTATCGAGCGTAAGCGATAAAACCAAAGGCGAAGAAAAGACATAAGGAATTGAATAGGCGTCGAGTAAAGCCGGAACCTGGGCTTCACGGCCATTTCCATACATGCCTTCGCAAATATTGAAAACCAAATCCCAACGTTCGCCATTTGCCAAACGATGTACTAAATTTTTTAGATGGCCAATTCGTTCGGTTCGAAAATTTAAGTTATTGAGTGTGTTTTCAATAGCATCTATTGTTCCTTCCTGGTCAAATTCGGCAGTTTCCTCTTCAGAAAAACCCATTTTCAAATAATCGGAACGCAAGTCGTAGGTTAGGCCGAGTTTCATTTTATTGGATAAATTATTTAGGGTCAATTAAAATTAGTTAACAATTTTTCTGCAAGATAAGTCTATTTGCGATTCACGATAAATGCTTTTGTGAGAAAACGGACGAAATTGCAAAGATAAAAATCAAAAAAAGGAGCTTACAATCTTTCTATTCTATTATGTATAATCAGGATAACGAAATATTTTGCCTTGGTAGTTTCGTAGCACAAGTTCTCCATTTTCGTTTCCTACTTTATAGTCGGGCAACAAGGGGATTTTTCCACCGCCTTTTGGTGCGTCGATTACAAATTGTGGAACGGCATAACCTGAAGTAAAACCGCGCAATCCGCGAATAATATCCAAACCGTTTTCCACTTTTGTACGAAAATGCGCCGAACCAGGAATAGGATCGCACTGATACAAATAATAGGGACGCACTCTCACTTTCAATAATTCGTGTGCCAGTTTTTTGTAAACTTCAATGCTGTTGTTTACGCCTTCCAACAAAACAGTTTGACTTCCCAATGGAATTCCTGCATCTGCCAACCGATTGCACGCCTCTCTTGTTTCGGGTGTTAGTTCGTCGGGATGCGTAAAGTGTAAACTTAAAAATATGGGATGGTATTTTTTGAGCATATCTGTCAAAGCGGGTGTAATGCGCATGGGCAGTACGGCGGGTACTTTTGAGCCAATCCGAATAAATTCGACATGTTCGATGGCTCGCAAACGAGCGATGATGTATTCCAATCGTTCGTCAGAAAGTGTGAGCGGATCGCCGCCCGAAATGAGGACATCTCGAATTTCTTTATGTTCGCTGATGTATTTTATCGCGCCGTCGATTTGCGAAGTGCTCGCATGCATTTTATCTTTCTTCGAAACCATGTGTGAGCGGGTGCAGTATCTGCAAAAAGCAGAACAGAAACCAGTTACTAGAAACAAAGCGCGATCGGGATAACGGTGTACGATTAATGGAACAGGACTGTCGTGTTCTTCTCCAAGTGGGTCGGATTCTTCGCCGGGCGAAACGGAAAGCTCGTCTAAAACAGGAACCATTGTTTTGCGCAAAGGCTGCAGCGCGTTGTGTTTATCGAGCAGACTGGCGTAATAGGGCGTAATGCGAATAGGTAGATTTAATGCTTGTTCTTTAAATCCTTTTTCATCGTCGGAAAGTTGCAATATAGATTCCAGTTGATCAAAAGAAGTAAAACTGTTGCGAACTTGCCATTTCCAATCCGACCACTCTTCGGTTGTAGCAGTTGTGAAATGTTTATCTTTAAAATGCAATGCGTTTTCGGAAGCAACAAAAGCATTTGTCTTTACAACAGAAGGCTGTTGATTGTTGTTTTTTTGAATTTTTGATTGGAGGCCGGATGGCGGAGGGTCGTCAAATTCTTCAAGCAAATTTGAAGTGTTTGAAAGGGGAACGTTTTTTGTTTTCATCTCTTTTCTGTCGAAAAATTTTTGATGATAAATAGTTTTGTGAACACTTGAATTTGGTACTCCATTTTTTTGCAATGTTATACTATTTTTACATCAAAAATCTTCAAAACCGATTATTTTTTTGAACAGAAAATAGTCAATAGGATGTAGTGCTTTTAACAAAAGCTTAAATTTATTAAAAATCTGAATATCAATATTATAAAATGTATTTTATTTTCAGAGCAACTTAAACATTGCATCAATTTATGCTTAAGAATTGAACGGAAATAGTTGTTTTGAAAAATAACCCGAATTTTGATTCTCATCGGATGCCTTCGAAATGAACTTAAAGGATTCTTTTATGATCAAAATTGGTTTTTAAATGAAGTCCTATTTAAGGTTGATTTTGGAAATTTGGCTTCAAAAAGTGACCTTATTTTATAACGCGTGAAGGAACTTCTTTCGGAGAGAAAAGGCGTTGGGAATAAAATTTTGGTAAACAGGTTTTTATCGCCACTGCTTTACATTAAATGTGAGACCAAACACCACAAAAAAAAGAAGGAAGCTCCGGCAGTTAAAGATTTTTACTAGAGTTCACTCCAATAAACGACTTAAAATTATAAACTAATGATAAATAGAGTTTTAAAATAGAACTATGTTTAAATTTCGTTCCTTAATATTTAAATACAACGAATCGTTGCTTGCTGCAATTTTTCTACCTATCGAAATTTGTCGAAAACAATCTATAAATTAGAGCATCGTTCCGCAACAAAGAAGACAAGTCTGTTTTTTTTGTTTTGAGATTTACAGCTCCCCTATTTATGAAAAAACAGTGTTAATTGTATGTTTATTAGCTGTTGATAAGTGTGTATAAGATTAAATTTACAAACAATTTGAACCGTCTTTTTGATCCAAACAAAAATTTAGACTGTTTTATGCTTTTTTATCCTCACTTTATCAACATCGAAAACTGTTCTTTTATCATCTTTTTTATAAACTTATTTTTAATCAACAGATTGTTTACAATCTAACTTAAAAGTTCATTTTCAATTTTTTATGTAGATGACAAAAAGTTAATAAAAAGCTCTTTTTCCCGGATGCAAGCTTTTGTCCGAAAAGTTTTACAGTTATTCACAACCTATAATAATACCAATGTTTCTTTTTAATAAAATCTATTATTGATATGGGTTGTTGATAAACCAAAATGCAAATAAAATAAGATGAAATTTTAAAATGTATTTCTATAAATTTGCAGGAAAATAATCGAAACGCAATGGATTACATTCAGGAAATAGAAAGATTAAAAAAGGAAAAAAATGCCGTGATATTAGCGCATTATTATCAAATCCCTGAAATACAAGATATTGCAGATTATATTGGCGATAGTTTGGGTTTAGCACAAGCCGCTGCCGAAACAAAAGCCGATTTGATTGTTTTTGCCGGCGTGCATTTTATGGCCGAAACAGCAAAAATTCTCAACCCACACAAAAAAGTGGTTCTACCCGATTTAAATGCCGGCTGCTCTTTGGCCGATTCGTGTCCGCCAGTGGATTTTCGAAAATTTCAAGAAAATTACCCGGATCATATAGTGCTTTCGTATATCAATTGCTCTGCCGGAATCAAAGAACTGTCGGATGTAATTGTAACTTCAGGAAATGCGATTCAAATTGTGGAATCTTTTCCGAAAGCGCAAAAAATAATTTTTGCGCCCGACAAAAATTTAGGCGCCTATTTAAATCAAATTAGCGGACGAAATATGGTGTTATGGAATGGAACTTGCGAAGTTCACAATCGATTGAAAACGGAAGCCGTTATCAAATTAAAACAACAAAATCTCGATGCAAAAGTGGTGGCGCATCCCGAATGTGATGGCCCTATTTTGGCTTTGGCCGATATGATTGGAAGCACAAATGCAATGCTTAAATACACCCAAAATTCGAACTTTGAAAAATACATTGTTGCAAGCGAAACAGGTATCTTACATCAGATGCAAAAAAATTCGCCTCACAAGCAGTTTATTGTTGTTCCTAAAGATGAAAATTGCAATTGCAACGATTGTCCTTATATGAAACTAAACACGCTCGAAAAGCTTTATTGGGCAATAAAAAACGAATCGCCCGAAATCGAATTGAGTCAAGAAGTCATCAAAAACGCCAAAAAACCCATAGTCCGTATGTTGGAAATATCCAAAGCGGTCGGCTTAATTTGAGAAAAAAAAATCCTGCAATGTATTGCAGGATTAAAATCTTAAATATCTATAATTGCTCCACTAAACCAGTTTCACATTTACGGCATTTAATCCTTTTCGGCCATCCTGAAGTTCAAAAGTAACTTCATCGTTTTCTTTCACTTGATCGATTAATCCAGACACATGAATGAAGTATTCTTTGCCTGTTGCATTGTCTTTAACAAAACCATAACCCTTGGCTGTGTTGAAGAATTTTATTGTTCCGGTATTCATAATAAATGATTGATAATTAATAAGTACACAAATATAATATTTTTTAGATAGAATGTGTTTTAATTATTTTCAGAGAAATACATTTTTCTATTTAGTTTTGCCGCAAATTAAAATTAAAGGAATGTCTAAAACTTATTTTGCTCTACTGATTATTTTGGTTCTTTTTTTTACGGCTTGTTCGAGCAGTTCCAAAATTTCCAAACAAACTGATAAAGCCTTGGAAGCATATCAGATAGGCGATTTTCAAACGGCCTATAATTTATATTTGGATGATATCGAAAAGATGGAAAGCAAGCAAATAAATGGAGAAAAATATGCTATGATGGCTAAAACATGCTTTCAATTGAAGAAATTTTCGGAAGCAGAATCGTATTTTAAAAAGGCAGCCTATCAAAATTTTAGCGATGCTGATATGTATGCCAATTTGATCTCTATTTATCAAGAAGTTGATAATCTTTCGAAAATGCTGGGTGCGCTCGAGTTTTTTACAACAAATTTTACTAGCGATACGCGGTTTGTGGAAATGAATAAACGGCTTTTTGAAGCCTATATCGCAAGCGAAAATTGGGAAAAAGCAGCATCGCTTTGGCCACATTTAGATTCGACTGTACATGAAGATCTTCGCTTTTTGGAAAACTATTTTATGGTCATGAAAAAACAAAAAAATACGGTAGAGGCCGATTTAATTGCCATTTCAATTTTGAAATTGGACACAGCGAATAAAGATGCCTTGGAATGGCTGGGCGAAAAATATTTTTGGAAAGCCGAAAAAAATTACCAAAACGAATTGGACGCCTACAATAAAAATAAAACCACAAAGCAATACAATAGCATGGTGAAAGCATTGGACTTAATTACTGCTGACTTCAAAAAATCATTGACATATTTCGAAAAACTCTATAAACTCTTTCCTTCAAAAGCATATGCCCAATACATGGCCAATATTTACAATCGTTTTCAAGACAAACAAAAAACGGATCAGTACCAAAAATTGGCCAAATAGCTTTAATATTTTCGTCCTTTCCATTTATAAGGAAGAAAATGTCCGAGAAATCCTACCATCACAATAAAAAATGGATAAATAAGCTGAAGCAAAGGAAATACTTTCAACGATTGTCTTTGGTGGTAAAGTGTGGCAAAGGCATTTAAAATCGGGAAATCTATAACAAGTTTAAGTACAAATAAATAGCCAAAAACAATAAGGTAGTTTACGTTAAAAACACTCCCAAAAGCCGCCAAAACAATACTTAAATTAAAACTTAGAATCAGCAGCGAAATAAAAATAAGCCAGAAATTGGTATAATGTTTTGATTTACTCACCCACCGAATCCGCTGATACAAAAAATGTTTTAAATCGCCTTGCGCTTTCGTAAAAACCGCCGCACTTTTATCAAACGAAAACGCGATGGATTTGGCACCAAACTGTTTTGTGAAACTGTTCAGCAAAAACAAATCATCGCCCGAAGCGAACTCTGGCTGCATAGCATTGTTGGGCAAACTAAAATAGGCCATTCGTTCAAAAGCCAAATTAGCCCCATTGCTCATGATCGGAAGAAATGCTGCTGTGCTTGCAGCTGTTGTGGCCATCAAACTTAAATTTTCGAGTGCCTGTGCAGCAGAAAAAATCGTATTCGTGTTTTCTAAAAATACGGGAGCCAAAACCATTTTTATGTTCTTATTTTCGAACAAACCAATCCGGCTCTGAATATTTTTTTTATCAAAAAAGCAATCGGCATCCGTGAGCAAAACAAAGTCGTTTTTTGCAGAACGTATCGCCAAATTCAAGGCTGCCTTTTTTCCTAAAGCTCCCGGTTTTTCGATGTTTAATTCAAGCAGGCGAAGCCGAAATTCGGGGTGTTTTTTTTGAAACGCCTCCACGATTTCCTTTCCTTTGTCATCACTCGAATCGTCCACCAACAATATCTCTAGCTTTTGTCGGGGATAGTTTTGATACAAAAGGGAGTCCAAAAGACGTGTCAAATTATTTTCTTCGTTTCGAAAAGCAATAATAAAACTAACATTTGGTTCAAACGACGATTTTGCAACAATGCGTTTTTGCAATTTTAAAACGACCAAAAGCCACAATACAAAGCCGGCATAGCCAAAACTTAAGAAGATAGCCACCACCACAAAAAGCAGAAAAACAGCTTGCTCAGTCATTTTTACGAAAGAATTTTAATTCGTAAACAAAGAAAGTTCCCAATATGGCCGGAATGGCTAAATTAATAAACCACAATGTGCTGCTTGCGGCTACAATGGCCGTTTCTGTTGTGTCGGTAAACGCCATTTTTGGAATCAACAGTTCCAAAATAAATAAACTTACTAAGCCCCTCACGCCTAATTCGGCAAATGCAATGGTTGGAATGGCAGTTAAAATAAAAAATAAAATAAAAACGATAAAAATTCCCTGTATTGGGGAAATACGGATACCAAAACTATAAAACACCAAATAGAATTGTATGGAATAGATTAGGAAACGAAATGCACTTAACCCTAAAATTTGTAATAACTCCGCACGATTGAAATTTTGTAAAATTTGTAAGTGTCTTAAAAAAAGCCAACGATCTATTATTTTAAGACGCTGAACAATGGTGTGGAGCAAACCAATGTTCAAAAAAACCGCCAACAAAAAAAGATTTGTCAAAATCACCAACGCAATTGTTCCTACCAATTGAAAATGCGAAAACCCTAAATAAGTTTCATTTAATTGTGGAAGAAATAACAGCAATGCACTCGATCCTAAAATTAGGGTAACAAAAAGCTGGCCTAAGTTACCAACAATGGTGGCAAAAATCCCTTCCATACGATCCCCCTTTTTCAAAATAAATACACGCCCAATAAAATCGCCCATACGATTTGGAGCAAAAAAACTGATGGCAGAACCGATAAAAATGGCTTTAAAGGCAGCCCCGAATTTTATAAGTTCTACTTTTCGCATTAACAACTGCCATTTCAGGCTTTCCAATCCCCAATTTATTGGCATTAAGCTAAGAACAAAAAAGACTAAAAAAAGTGATGCGTTTGTTTCGGGATTCTGAAAATGAAAACTGTTGAATTTTTCATTTACAAAAAGTTCATAAAACAAAAAGCCATACGTTGCCAATACAATCACTGTTCGCAAAAGGAAGTTGAGGCTTTTTTTTATCTTTGTATCCATCTTTAAAAATTATTCTTGAAAACAGACCGAATTATTTTAGGAATCGACCCGGGAACAAATATAATGGGTTATGGACTTATTCACCAAAAAGGGAATAAAATAGAATTGATTACGATGGGCGTACTCAAGTTGGGCGGCTATTCTAATCATCCGATGAAATTAAAGAAAATATTTGAAAGAACGTTGGCTTTAATTGATGAATACAAAGCAGACGAAATGTCATTGGAAGCGCCTTTTTTTGGGAAAAACGTTCAGTCGATGTTGAAACTGGGTAGAGCTCAGGGCGTGGCTATGGCTGCCGGATTGTATCGAAATATTCCCATTTTTGAATATGCTCCGCGAAAAATAAAAATGGCGATTACCGGAAAAGGAACTTCGTCGAAAGAACAAGTGGCGGCCATGCTCACAAATTTGTTAAAAATTAAAGAACAAGCAGAATATCTGGATGCAACCGACGGCTTGGCGGCTGCGGTTTGTCATTATTTACAAAACAATCCTACTTCTGATGGCGAAAACTACAGTGGTTGGAAAAGTTTTGTGACGAAAAATCCTAAACGCTTAAAAATTAATTAAGCCAACAAATAAATGCGCTTTTCGAATTTAGAGCGCTAGATAGAAGTCATTAGGCTTACAAAAAATCCTTTCTCTCCAATGTTGTTGTAGGTGTATTCCAAACGAACAACAATATCGTAGTAAGAAACCAAATTTAGTCCTGCCCCACAGCCAAAAAGTGATTTGTTTTGAAGTGTGTTGGTGGCTTCTGGTAGATCTGTTGTAGAATAAGCCGCATCAGCAAAAAAGCTCATATACATGGCCCAAGGAACTTTGTTGAACTTGCTTGGAAGAACCGGGAGATTCATTACTTTATTTTCGAACAATCCGTATTTCAAATCGGTCTTTATGAGTGCAAAATTCTGACCATCAATAACATAATGTTCAAAACCACGCACAAAATCGCGCGTATAACCAAGTCCGATATTTAAAAAATAGGGATTTCGATTTGTGTTTGCAACTCTACCCGTAAAACCGGCGGCAAAATACCAATGGTTTTTTAATGCCCAATATTTTCGAATGTTGCTTGTAAAGGAGAGTATATTTACATTGGAAGTGGGCGAACTTCCAACGCCACGTTTCACCAAAATACCATCCAAATAGTGTCCTTTTAGCGGATAAATTTTGTTGTCGCGATGATCGTTTTTATATATATAGGTGAGCGAGAAATAGTTGAATTTATTGTTTTGATAAGGGTCAAATTCGGGATTCAGTTGGAATACCATATCGCCATAATGACGATTGTTGTATTCCAGTTCAAAGTAATGGGAAGAGTGAATGTTCTTCCGAATCGTAAAAGCCACATAGGCGTAATAATGATAAAGCAGATAATCTGTATCACGATAGC
>DYSK01000128.1 GCA_020718315.1 Draconibacterium orientale | reverse complement strand
TGTTACCTCATTGGTGTTTGAGACCAACGCGTCTACCAATTCCGCCACCTGGGCATTCATTTGGCAAGCCTTTTTTTGAAACAAATTCTGAAAACCAGAACAAGAAACCGAAAGCAGGCTTATCTACATTCAAATTCACGAAGAACTTCGCATCGCGGCTTTAAATTTTACTTCTCGACTTAAAATGCGCTGCAAAGATAGCTTTTTTTTAAATATTCCAAACAAATTTTTATTTGGCATTGCCGAAAAAACAAACTAATTTTGCCGCCGTTAAAAGCGTTGAATTAAAGCCCAAAAATCATGGAAGGACAAGTATCAATTTTCAGCGGCAGAGCCACAAAATATTTGGCCGAAAAAATTGCAGAAGCCTATGGGCAACCCTTGGGCGAAAGCTCAATTGCTTTATTTGCTGATGGCGAATTTCAACCTTCCTACCATCATTCTATTCGAGGAAACACCGTTTTTATAGTACAATCAACCTTTGCTCCGTCCGACAATTTGTTTGAAATGCTTTTGATGATTGATGCTGCAAAGCGGGCTTCGGCAAAAAAAGTGGTGGCTGTAATTCCTTATTTTGGGTTTGCACGTCAAGACCGAAAAGACAGACCACGCGTTTCAATTGGCGCTAAATTAACCACAAATCTATTGGTTGCCGCCGGTGTTGACCGCATCGTTACGATGGATTTACATTCCGACCAAATTCAAGGTTTTGTTGATTTACCAGTTGATCATCTTTACGCATCGTCCATATTTATTCCCTATCTTCTTGGGTTGAATTTAGGCGATATCACGATGGCTTCGCCAGACACAGGAGGCGCAAAACGCGCTGCCGCTTATGCCAAGTTTTTGAATACCGACTTGGTTATTTGCTTTAAACAAAGAAAAAAAGCCGGTGAAATTGAAAGAATGCAAGTCATTGGGGATGTAAAAGACAAAGACATTGTTTTGGTTGATGATATTATTGATACAGCAGGCACAATTACCAGAGCCGCAGAATTAATGATGGAACAAGGCGCCAGAAGTGTTAGAGCGGTTTGTACTCATGCTGTATTTTCCGGCAAAGCAATAGAACGCCTTGAAAAATCGGCCTTAAAAGAAGTCATTATTTCCGATACCCTTCCGCACAAATCTGAGGGAAAGATAACAGTCCTTTCCACAGCGACCTTATTTGCTGATGTGATTGGCAGAATACACAATTTTGAATCCATTAGTGAACATTTTAAATTCACTACTATTTTATAAATCTAAACAAAAAAAACAATGAAAAAAGTATCTATGAGCGGTTCTCTTAGAGAGAACGTAGGGAAAAAAGATGCGAAAGCTCAACGCAAAGCAGGAAATGTTGTATGTGTATTGTATGGTGGAGAGGATCAAATTTCTTTCACGCTTCCACTAAAAAAATTCGAAAAGATTATCTTCACTCCTGATATCTATGTTGTTGCCCTTGAAATAAGCGGAAAAGTTTATACTGCTATTTTAAAAGAAGTTCAATATCACCCGGTTACTGACAGTGTTTTACATGCTGATTTCTACCAGGTTTTCGAAGACAAGGCAGTAACTATAAATATTCCGCTTAAGTTTACCGGAACCTCTCCTGGTGTTATTGCCGGTGGAAAACTAGTTAGCAAAATCCGCAAAATCGGACTGAAAGGCTTGATTAAAGACATTCCTGAAAATGTAGAAATTAATATAAGTCCATTGAAAGTGGGCATGTCTATTCGCATTAAAGACATCATCCTTGAAAATCTAACACTCACCGACAACCCAAACAATGTTGTAGTAAGTGTAAACGTTACTCGTGGCGTAGTCATTACAGAAGAAGAAGAAGAAGCCGCAGCCGAGTAAGCATTCCATTTTATCGATCTAAAAAAGGCATAATGAATTTTATGCCTTTTTTGTTTTTACTCCACAATTCTACCAATTTAATGTATCCCTTGGCTCAGCCTTGAATCACAAAAACATTCATAAATTTCGACAATAAAACCTTCCAAATTGGCATATTTTTCGTAAAATTGCACAATTATTAAAGGAAAGCACTTTTATACTCAAAAAAGCGTAAATAACACAATGATAATCAGATCTGCCCGCCTCTTCTTTTTTGCCTTTCTATTCTTCATTGCAAGCTCTATTTCGGCCCAGCATTCGAACGGGGAAGAAGAAAATACGTCCGCTACCAATACAACTACTGCTCATAATGAGAAGTTTAATGCTGGGAAAATGATCATGGATCATATTATAGATTCCTACGAATGGCATATTTTGACCTATGGCGAAAAGCACCTGAGCATTCCTCTACCAATTTTGATTCTTCATGAAAGAAAATTGGTAAGTTTTATGTCGAGCGCATTTCAACACGGGCATTCGCCAGTTTTTTTTGATCATAGTTTTGATCGAATCTTGCCCGAAAATTTAAACTCGACTGAAAATATAGCTTTCGGCTTGGCTATTATGCATGAAGGAAAACACAAAAGCAAAATCGCATACATCAAGGCCGATGATTATCTACTCCACCACACCATCGTTGAGAATACCGAAGTGGGAATGCCTTATGACTTTTCAATTACAAAGAACGTAGTCTCACTCTGGGTTGGCTTACTAATCATTTTATGGCTGTTTTTTTGTGTTGCGCGCACCTACAAAACGCGTCAAGGAATGGCACCCAAAGGAATTCAATCGGCCTTGGAACCATTTATTGTATTTATTCGCGATGATATAGCAAAATCGTCCATTGGAGAACATAAACACGAAAAATATCTTCCATTTTTATTGACTATCTTTTTCTTCATTTTCATCAACAACATAGTTGGTTTGGTGCCTTTTTTTCCGGGAGGAGCAAATCTTACAGGAAACATTGCAGTAACAATGGTTCTGGCCTTGTTTACTTTTTTTATCACCCTGATCAATAGCAATAAAAATTACTGGAAACACATTTTCAATACACCCGGCGTTCCTTGGTGGTTAAAGTTTCCATTGCCATTGATGCCTATTGTTGAAGTACTAGGCGTTTTCACTAAACCTTTTGTATTGATGGTTCGTTTGTTTGCAAATATTACTGCCGGTCATATTGTTACATTGGGTTTCATTAGCTTGATATTTATTTTTGGAAATATAAATGTTGGTTTAGGATATGGCGTATCTGTTATTTCGGTGGCCTTTGCGATCTTCTTAGCCTTTTTGGAATTGCTTGTTGCACTTATTCAAGCCTACGTATTTACGCTTTTATCGGCGTTGTATTTTGGAATGGCTACAGAAGAGCATCATGAATAGGAAATTATTTACTAATCAATAAATTATATATTATGTCTTTATTAAACGTTTTATTGCAAGCTGCGGTGGATTTATCTCCTTATGCAAAAATGGGCGCCGGTATTGGTGCGGGCATTGCTGCCATTGGAGCAGGCTTGGGTATTGGTCAGATTGGACGCGGTGCTGTAGAAGGTATTGCACGCCAACCTGAAGCTGCCGGCGACATTCGTTCAAACATGATTGTTTCTGCTGCTCTTATCGAAGGCGCTGCTTTCTTTGCTATTGTAGTGTGTTTGCTTATTGTTTTCTTATAGGCTTCGCCAACAAGACATCAAATACCTTAACGATTGGTTAAGGTATTTGGTTTTAATTGATTAAAAAAAATTTAGAATATGGAATTAGTTAGTCCCGGTTTAGGTTTAATATTTTGGATGACGCTTTCTTTTGCCATTGTTTTGTTCCTATTGAGCAAATATGCTTGGCCATTGATTCTTAATAGTTTAAAAGAAAGAGAAACCGAAATCGCCAATTCATTGGAAGCCGCTCGTCAAGCCCGAAAAGACATTCAAAATCTTCAAGCTCATAACGAAGATTTATTGAAGGAAGCCCGAAATGAACGTGAAGAGTTGTTGCGCGAAGCCCGTCAATTGAAAGACGATTTGATTTTGAAAGCAAAATCGCAAGCAGAAATTGAAGCCAAACAAATTGTTGAAAATGCAAAGGCATTGATAGAGCAAGAGAAAACTGTTGCTTTGAGTCAATTGAAGAATCAAGTAGCCGATTTATCAATAGAAATAGCCGAAAGATTGCTCAAATCAGAACTCTCTGCCGATAAGAAACAAAAAGAATTGGTCGAAAAACTCATTGGCGAAGCGAAGCATCAACTAAACTAAAAAACGAAGATGAAACAAACTCGACTTGCCAACAGATATGCAAAAGCGCTCTTCGAACTAGCAATTGAGCAACAGAAACTGGAACCAATTGCCGAAGACATGCGACTTGTTTCAATCGCGATTTCTGAAAACAGAGAATTGGGCTTGCTACTGAAAAGCCCGATTGTTAAAGAACACAAGAAAATTTCCATTTTCAATGCTTTGTTCAAAAAAAGCATAGACCCTATCAGCCTACGGTTCTTAAATCTTTTGGCAAAAAATGGGAGAGAAATTCTGATTCAGCAAGTGGCAGAATCGTTTTCTGCAATTTACAACGACTATCATGGAATTACCGAAGCATGGGTAAGTTCTGCAAGTAGCCTAGAAACAGAAGCAAGAACTGCAATTCTAGAATTATTGAAAAATTTGAGCGGGAAAGAAGTGCGTTTACACGAGTTTATGAATGCCGATTTGATTGGCGGTTTTATTGTTAAACTAGGCGATTATCAATACGACACTTCAACCAAGACGCTCATTAAGAAACTAAAAGACAATATTAAAAACAATCTGGTTTTAGCCGGAAAATAATAGTGAAACTCAAACAATATGGCTCAAATTAATCCAGCTGAGGTATCAGCAATTTTAAGACAAGAGTTGGCAGGTTTTAAAACTGAAGCCGAATTAGAAGAAGTTGGAAGTATCCTTCAGGTTGGCGATGGAATTGCACGCGTTTATGGACTTTCAAATGCACAATCAGGAGAGTTAGTAACTTTTGAAAAAACAGGCATCTTGGGTTTAGTGATGAACCTTGAAGAAGACAATGTTGGAATTATGCTCTTGGGTAGTTCGGTCGGATTGCTCGAAGGCGACATTGTTAAACGCACCAAACGAATTGGTTCCATCGAAGTAGGCGAAGGAATGTTGGGAAGAGTTATCAACCCGATGGGAATTCCTATTGACGGATTAGGCCCAATTGCCGGAAAAACCTACGAAATGCCCTTGGAGCGCAAAGCGCCAGGTGTAATTTA
>DYSK01000020.1 GCA_020718315.1 Draconibacterium orientale | reverse complement strand
ATAAGTTGTCGATACCCAATTTTTGTTGGAATTATTTCAAATTCTTTGGCCCAAAGAAGAGCTTGTTTGTCGGCAAAGATGTCTTCGTTTTTGAAGTTCAGGCCGGCATGAACAAGCACATAATCTTTAAACTCTAAATAATACTCGAGTTTCGACATCCAATCAATGTATTTTTGAGGTATCCTTTCGATGTTTCGCGTTCCAAAACTTTTTAAAGTTTCTTTTCCTCCAAACTCCAGCCAGTCGTTCTTGATTTTGTTTTTCGAAAAACGATTAAAAATTCCTTTCGATGATTTTGAATAGGCTATGCTATTCAGTAGAAACTCTTCATGATTTCCCAAAAGGCAGTTCATTTTCTGACCTTTTTCTTTCAGGCTCATCAGATAATCCAGTACGCCTTTCGAATTGGGTCCGCGATCGATGTAATCGCCCAGAAAAATAAGGTGATCGGTCTTTGAGGGTCTTATCTGATCTATAAGGGCTTCTAATGTTTTGGAATAGCCATGTATGTCAGGAATTACCCAGCGTTTTTGTGTCATTTTAAAGGAAATTCTAAGTCGGCTAAAATACAATAAATTTCTTTCTGGGTTTTCGAAAAATTACGGCTTCAGTTTCTAATGCGACAATAAATTAGTAGCTTTGTTCCCATGTTTTACTTGATTCGGAACCCATTTGTTTTTCGGCAAATTTATAGAAAGTCTTTGCGCTGGAAAGTGTATGCATCTCAAAATGAAGTTTTCCTAACTTTCGACGATGGGCCAACGCCTGAATTAACACAATCTATTTTGGCTATTCTGAAAGAGTATGATGCAAAAGCAACGTTTTTTTGTGTGGGCGAAAATGTTAAAAATCATCCAGAACTTTTTCAGCAAATTTTGGATGAAGGGCATACTGTTGGAAATCATAGCTTTAACCATTTGAACTCATGGGAATCCGAAGAGGATTATTTTCTGGAAAATGTTGAAAAAGCGGCAGAGCTTATTCCATCCAAATTGTTTCGTCCTCCCTATGGGAAAATCACGCCAAATCTTATCGAAAAGCTAAAACAGAAATATAAAATTGTTATGTGGACGGTTTTAAGTGGCGATTTTGATGCAGATGTGGATGCCAAGAAATGTTTCGAAAATGCTACACGAAAAACCAAGTCGGGCGATATCATCGTGTTTCACGACAATGTGAAAGCAAAAGAAAATGTCTTGGAAGCACTGCCAAAAACCTTGGCGTATTTTGCTGAAAAGGGGATTATGGTGAACGCTCTGCCAAAAAAATCGTTCTACCTTAAATCAAAAGATTATACCTAAACCATTTGTCCAATTTCATTTCGATGCATAAGCTATCGAAATCTAATTTACCTTTGTAGTCTAAATAGAGATTGTATGCTATCCAAACGAATTTTTAATCTCCTTTTTTTACTTCTCATTCTGATTGTTATTGTGGTTTCGTGTGCCAATCCCGTGGCACCTGTAGGAGGCATCAAAGACGAAATACCTCCTCGTTTTTTGGGCAGCAATCCCGTTAACAAGGCACGTAATTTTTCGTCACGCAGAATATACCTGAGCTTCGACGAATTTCTTGTTTTGAAAGATTTGAACAAGCAAATGCTGATTTCGCCTCCAATGAAAAATAAGTTGGATGTAAAAACCAAAGGAAAGGGAGTGAGTATTCGAATCGATGACAAAGAAATATTGGCAGAAAATACTACCTACACACTTTATTTTGGCGATGCCATCACCGATTTGCACGAAAACAATCCCTATTCAAATTTTCAATATGTTTTTGCCACCGGATCGGAAATCGACAGTTTGAGTATTCGTGGCAAAGTATTGAGTGGCCAGTATTTGCAACCAGAAGAAGAGATATATGTTTGTTTGTATATCGATAATAATGACACCTTATCACTCCACCAATTGCCGCAAAATGTTCGTCCTTATTACATTGCCAAAACCAATCCAAAAGGCTATTTTGAACTCAACAATATACGAAATCAAGCCTATTTAATTTTTGCTGTAATCGATGCCAATTCGAATTATATAAACGATATTCCTACTGAGCAAATTGCGTTTGCCAATGACCTGATTTTGCCCGAAGAAGTGTTTGACTTCATACCTGATTCCTTTGCCATTGATACAGCAAACAAGCATTTGATGGATAGTCTTTGGAAAAATCACGCTGTACAGCTTACAAAGAAAACCCAAACACTTCTGCTTTTTGAACCACAAGATTCTGTGGCTAAGATTAGCAAAAGCGAGCTGATAGATGGAAATAGAATGCACTTTGAATTTAAATATCCACTCAAATCAAAGGCAAATATCGGCGTCCTTAGCCCCAAAAATAAAGAAAGTGAATCGCTCTTTCTCGAAGAATATTCATCGCAGCGCGATACACTGGATTTGTGGTTTTACAAGCCTTTGTTCGATACAGTTTCGTTGCTTTTCCAAATGGATACTTTGAGAACGGATACGATGAATATAATATTCAAAGCGCCTACAAATCAGGCTGCCGCCGCGAATAAAAAAGGGAAGCCAATTGTTCAGCAATCGAAAGAAAAGCCCAATTATATTGCCTATTCGAACAATTTCAGTCCCTCGTTTCCGTTTTTTTTGAAAGGGAAAATTGTATTTAAAACGCCTGTCAAGACAGCTAATTTTGATAATTGTACGCTTCTGGAAGAGAACAAACCCGTTAAATTTAACATGCAATTTCTGGACAGTGCAAAACGGAAGCTGGAAATAGATTATCCTTGGAAAGAAGACAAAAACTATCGGTTTGAAATTCCAGATCAAGCCATTACCGATATTTATAATTTTAAAAACGACAGCATTGTTTTTAATTTCAAAACCACTGCTGCAAGCAATTACGGCGAAATAAAATTGCTTTTACAGCTCCCAAAAGAAACAAATTCTACTTGGATAATTCAGTTGTTTAAAGGTACCGAAGACAAAGAAAAAGTGATAATCCAATTCACAGTCACGGAAAGTCAATCCCTTGTTTTCAAAAATTTGGCTAGCGATAAATACCGAATTAAAGTAATAGAAGATTTAAACCACGATGGACGCTGGACAAATGGAGACTATGCAAAAAAGCAACTCCCCGAAAAGGTTTTCTATTATGCGCCCACCATCGAAATAAAAGCCGGATGGAAAGTGGAAGAAGATTGGCTGATAAAATACGATGTTCAGGAAAATCCAAGCTTTATAAAGCAAACTAAAAAAGAGGACAAGTAGCCCTCTTTTTTCTTTCCTTGTTTTCATTCAATCGTTAATCTTCATTACAACGATTAATGCATTGAATTATTTCGGTTAAAGTAGTGCTTTTTAACGAATAGTAAATCTTTTTTCCTTCTCTTTTGGCAATAAGAACTTTATTGTTTTTTAGAATATTCAGATGATGAGAAGCTGCGGCTTGCTCTATTTTTAAATTGTTGTAGATTTCGGTCACACTCAATCGCCGGTTTTGGTCGAGCATATCTATGATAGCAATACGCATTGGGTGAGCAATGGCTCTTAGTTTGCCTGCTGCAAACTCTAATTTTTCAATACTTAATGTTAAATCTTCCATAGTATTTTTTTAATTGTGTGACAATGGTATGAAACGAAGTTCGACAAAGTTAAATATTTAGTTATGTAATAAAAATAAATATATGAATAAGTGTCTAATTTATATCTATTCTAATTAGTTTTTTCGAATAAGGATGTAAAAGAAAAACTATTCCCGTCGAAAAGGCCTTTGTCACTCAGTTTTAATTCAGGAATCACCAACAAAGCCATAAACGAAAGAGTCATAAATGGAGCGGCTAAATTTCCTCCCAGCGATTTCGCTTTTTTATCGAGCAGGTTGTAAGCTTTTGCTACCTCAAATCCATCGGCATTCGACATAATTCCACCCACGGGCAATGGAAGTACTTTTTTTTCTACTCCATCAACCCAACTAACGCCACCGTTTTCTTGAATTACCAAATTAATTGCATGAAGTATTTCGGTATCGGAGGTGCCCACTGCTATGATGTTGTGGCTGTCGTGCGCCACGCTGGAGGCGATGGCTCCTTTTTTAAATCCAAAACCGCGTATAAATCCAATAGCGGGTTTTGAATATTGATATCTATTCAATACAATCATTTTTAAAATATCTTTTTCGAGATGACTGATTACATTTTTCTCCAAAACCAAAGGCGTTTCCAAGATTGAACGTGTAATCAATTGTCCGTCAATAGCTTCAATTACTTTCAGTTTTCCGTTTCCCGTTTTTACTCTCAAATCTGCAAGTGATAATTCTTTTGCATGGAATAGGTTCGGGCAATTTTCTTTTACCGAATTGATACGTGTTTGGCCGTTTTCGGCAATCAGTTGTCCCCGAACAAAAGTTTTAATCACATTGAAATTTCCCAAAGTATCCACAACAATCAAGTCAGCATCGTCCCCAATTTGGAGCAACCCAACATCCAATTTATAATGGTTTACTGGATTCAAGACGCATGTTTTTAAAATTGTGAGTAGGTCAAATCCTTTCGATAAGGAGCGTTTTATCAGCTGATTGATATGTCCTTCTTCCAAATCGTTGGGATGTTTATCGTCGGAGCAGAGCATTATTTTATCGCTGTGTTCGTGGAGTAATCCAATCAACGATTCGAAATTTTTCGCAGCACTTCCTTCACGAATCTGCACAAACATTCCGTTGTTCATTTTGTCCAATGCTTCTTCGGGGGTAAAACACTCGTGATCGGTCGAAATTCCGGCTTGAACATATTTTTGGGCATCAATACCTTTCAATCCGGGAGCATGTCCGTCGATTGGTTTATGGTGTTTTTTTGCACTTTTCAATTTTTCAAGTACTTCCAAATCACCCTGAAGCACACCCGGAAAATTCATCATCTCAGCCAGGTATTTTATTTCGTCCATACATAGCAATTCTTCTACTTCTTGAACTCCAAGCGAAGCTCCCGAACTTTCAAAAGGAGTTGCCGGAACACAACTTGGGGCGCCAAAGAAAAATTTGAAAGGAACTTTTTTTCCATTTTCAATCATGAATTTTACGCCGTCAATTCCTAAAACATTGGCAATTTCGTGCGGATCGGAAACGGTGGCCACTGTTCCATGTATCGATGCCAATCGTGCAAACTCGGAAGGAATGAGCATCGAACTTTCGATATGAATGTGGGAATCAATCAAACCCGGCAGAATATAGTTGGTTTCGGAAATGGATGGGTTTTCAATGATGGCAGCAATTTTTTTATCCTGAATATGCACTTCGCCTTTGAATAATCGATTGGCCACAACATCCACTATTGTTCCTTTAAGAATTAGCATAATTTCCTGTTTTTTTAGAAAGAGTAAATATAGCTATTATTGCAAGACGCGAAATTATTTAGGTGCTTTTTTCAGCAGATAAAGCGCAATAATCGAATAAATAATATTGGGAACCCACGCTGCAAGCAGTGGTGAAATATAGCCCGATATGGCAAAAACGGTGGTAAATTGCATAAATAAAAGATAAATAAAAGTAAGCGCAATACCTAGTCCCAAATGCATTCCAATTCCGCCACGTACTTTTCGGCTCGAAAGGCTAACACCAATTATGGTTAAAATAATGGCTGCAAAAGGAAAAGCAATGCGTTTATTCATTTCAATCTCGAAAGTCATCACATTGGAAGCTCCTTTTTGTTTTTGCTTATGGATGAATTTTCTGATTTCAAAAAAATCCATGACTTCATATTCTTCTTTAATAACAATCAGATCTTTTGGGCTCAGTGCCAATGTGGTGTCTTTCAATGTGCCAAAAACAATATTTTCTTTCAGGCCGGAAATTTTCCGTTCGTAATAATCAAACAGCAGCCATTTGCCACTTAATGAATCATAGATGGCTTTGTCGGTATTTAATTTATAAGTGAGTTGGCCAAGTGAATCGAGTTGTTCAATCGAAAATTTTTGAGCAGTATTTTTGTTTTTTATAAAACGTTCCATATAAACGTAGGTTCCTTTATCCAGTTGAAAATGGATATTTTCCCCCATGTCTTTTTGCAAATTGTCCAGATATTTCTGCTTAAAGTTTCGCATTTCGATATTGGTGTGCGGAATCACGAAATTTGCCAATGCAAAAGACAATAAACTTAAAAATCCTGCCGAAATAAGATATGGGCGCAGCAACCGTCTGAAACTGATTCCGGCACTCAAAATGGCAATAATTTCCGTATTGGCAGCAAGCTTAGAAGTGAAAAAAATGACCGTTATAAAAACAAATAAATAGCTAAAAAGATTGACAAAATAGGGGAGGAAATTCAGATAATAGGAAAATATTATCTCCCACAAAGGGGCTTCGTTTTCGATGAAATCTTCAATTTTTTCGGAGACATCAAAAATGATTATTACAATCGTCAATAAGAAAATGGAATAAAAAAAAGTCCCTAAAAACTTCTTTATGATGTAATAATCTATTTTATTCATCGGTTTACAAACGTGTTGTGACTTTTTTAATCATTTGCGTTTTCCAGCTTGCAAAATCACCAGCTAAGATATGATTTCTTGCTTCAGCAACCAACCACAAATAAAAACGAAGATTGTGCAAACTGGCAATCATTCCCCCTAAAATTTCTTTTGCCGAAAACAGATGCCGAACATAGGCTTTTGTATATTGATTGTCAACAAAAGAAAGCCCATTTGGATCGATGAGAGAAAAATCTTTTTGCCATTTCAGATTCTTTATATTGATAATTCCTTCGCTGGTAAAAAGCATACCATTGCGGCCATTTCGGGTAGGCATTACACAATCGAACATATCAACACCAAGTGCGATGCTTTCTAAAATATTGGCCGGAGTTCCCACGCCCATCAAATAGCGGGGTTTGTCTTTAGGAAGAATGGAACAAACCAAAGCTGTTTGTTCGTACATCATTTCGTGGGGTTCGCCCACCGATAATCCCCCAATGGCATTTCCTTCCGCATTGTAGGAGGCAATTGTTTCTGCCGATTTTTTTCTCAAATCGCTGAACGTACTTCCTTGCACAATAGGAAAAAGGGCTTGTTTGTAGCCATACAATCCTTCCGTTTTATTAAAATGGGTGACACATCTGTCCAGCCAGCGATGCGTCAAGTCCATCGAACGTTTGGCGTAATCGTAATCGCAAGGATAGGGCGTACATTCGTCGAAGGCCATCATAATATCCGCCCCAATTGTTCGTTCAATTTCCATTACTTTCTCGGGCGTGAATAAATGTCTTGAACCATCAATGTGCGATTGAAAAAGCACTCCTTCCTCTGCTAGTTTTCGAGTTCCCGACAATGAATATACTTGATAACCACCGCTATCGGTCAAAATGGGTTTGTCCCAACCATTGAATTTATGCAATCCGCCGGCTTGTTGTATTACATCCATTCCTGGCCGTAGATACAAATGATAGGTGTTTCCAAGTATAATTTGTGCTTTGGTATCTTCTTTTATATCGCGAATATGAATTGCCTTTACAGCTCCTGCAGTTCCCACAGGCATAAAAATGGGAGTTTGAATTTTTCCGTGATCCGTAGTTATTTCTCCTGCTCGCGCACTGCTTGCACCGTCAGTCTTTTCAATTTTAAATTCCATTCAAAAAATTTTTGCAAAGATAGAAAAAGCCAATCAACATAAAATTCTTGTTTTTCTTTCTAATGAGGTGAGTTTAAAGCGCATTTCAGGGCAATTATTAACATTGTTTCATTAGTAAGTTTCCTAAGATTCATCTTGAAGCTAAAGGATAAAACTGTATTTTCGTACCATTATGTACATAAACTATTTGCTTAAAATTGAAGATATTTTATTGGGGTTATTTATCCTCACTTTGTTGTTTCAGTTGGGATATCATTGGATTATTTTTGCTCGCTTATCCTTTTTTAAATTCACCAAAAAAGAATCCAGTTTTCAGCCTGTTTCGGTGGTTATTGTGGCTCGAAATGAGTATCATAATTTGCTTAAAACGCTCGAACCCATATTGAATCAAGATTATCCCGAGTTTGAAGTCGTTGTGGTAAATGATCATTCCGACGATGAAACCCATGAATATTTGCAAGATTTAAGTAAGAAATACCCGCGTCTCAAAACAGTGCGTCTCGATCAAAGTCTGAATTTTTTTAGCGGAAAAAAATTCCCGCTTTCCATTGGAATAAAATCGGCCCACTACGAAACATTATTACTAACCGACGCGGATTGTCAAGTTGTTTCTGACAAATGGATTATGTCGATGCAAGCTTCTTTTCAGCCAAAAACAGAAATAGTTTTGGGATATGGTCCGTATTTGCCAAAAAGCGGATTGTTAGATAAAATTATCCGTTTCGATACGTTTATGGCTGCATTGCATTATTTGTCGTTTGCGCTTATGCGAATGCCTTATATGGGAGTTGGACGGAATCTGGCGTATAGCAAAAAAATGTTTTACGAGCGAAAGGGCTTTATCAATCATTATAAAATAAATTCGGGCGACGACGATTTGTTTATCAATCAAGCGGCTTCAAAAACAAATACAGCTATTTGTATTTGTCCGGAAAGTATGACGTATTCCATTCAGGAAAAAAGCCTGTCGCTCTGGCTTTTGCAAAAAAAACGCCATTTGTCAACCAGTGGAATGTACAAAACAAAGCATCGCATTTTGCTTATGGTTTACCCGATTACGTTGTTTCTTTTTTATGGCTTCACTTTAGCATTGCTCCTTCTTAAATCGTGGCTTATTGTGCTGGCCGTTTTATTTTCGCTGCGCTTAATCAGTTTCTTGATTATTCAAAAAAGCGCACTACAAAAGCTTAAAGAACAAAAATTATTGATATTTTCGCCAATCCTTGAACTTCTAATTTATTCGTTTCAAGGTTTGGTAATGACTCTGAACTTTTTCAACAGCGGAAATAAATGGAAGTAGATATTCATTTGACGGATAAAGGAAAACGCGACTATGTGCTTGTGCAACGCGCTTTGGTTGGCGATCAGTCTGCGTATGCCGATTTGATGAATAATTACCGCGATTCGCTCTATTTTATGCTTTTGAAAATGACAAACAATGCAACCGATGCCGAAGATATGACCATCGAGGCTTTTGGCAAAGCATTTAAGAGTATTCAACATTATTCACCCAATTATGCATTCAGCACTTGGTTGTTTCGAATTGCTACCAACAATGCCATCGATTTTATTCGTAAGAAAAAACAAGGACTTATCTCCATCGACAAAAGTTTTGCTGACGAACCAAACGGCACGGAAATGTCGCAGAATATTGATTCCGGTGCGCTCGATCCGGAAGAAATATTTGTACGTGACCAGAAAATTGAACTTATGCGTCAGGTTGTTGACCGATTGAAACCGCATTATAAACTTTTAATCGAATTGCGCTATTTTAAAGAATTTTCTTACGAAGAGATTGCGGAAGAAATGGATTTGCCACTTGGTACCGTAAAAGCGCAGCTTTTTAGAGCAAGGGAGTTTTTGTACAACATTATGAAAAAGTCGAAAGAAAATTTTTAATCGTTCAATTCCCGCATTTATAAAAAAAAGCAAGCCGGGACGGGCTTGCTTTGAAAAAACGTTTTTCTCGCGTTAACTTTAATTAAAACTTCAGTTTAGTTTAATTATGAAGCAAAGATAAATCTTCGTTTCTTCGGAGAGATTCCAACTTTGCAAGCGTTATAGAAAAATGTACAGATGAGCTTTATTGGCTTTTAAACGTATTTTCCGAATATTGTTCATTTCCAAAAAAAAATAGGCTAGCCGGGGCGCCTGCCTATTTTTTCGGAGATAATTTAATGATGTGTCAAATTACTTTTGGGGGTACAGTAGAAGTAGAACGAAAGTAAGAATCCATTCTGTAATTTTTTGAGCTAATGTACGAACGTATAAATTTGATTGTTGAACGTAAACTTTTAGAGGTTAAACGTTTATACGATTTCACTTTCAGTCTGCTTGCTAAAATTAACAATCAATTGTGATGAATTCCTTATTTGGCCAATGAGAAAAGAGAAAAATTAGTAAATTTGCAGACTTATTTTAAATTAATCTAAATAAGCATTCAAATTATGGCTCAAGACGACAAACAGCTTATACAAGAAGTTACCCAGAGCGAATATAAATATGGTTTTATAACCAATATTGAAACTGAAACTGCGATAAAAGGATTGACAGAAGATACGATCCGATTTATTTCTCTAAAGAAAACCGAACCTGAATGGCTCTTGGAATACAGATTGAAGGCATTTGCCAAATGGAAGGAAATGAAACAGCCCAATTGGGCACAACTAAAGATACCGGAAATCGATTTTCAGGAGATTATATACTATGCGGCTCCAAAACGAAAAAAGGAATTGGAAAGTTTGGATCAAGTAGATCCTGAATTGCTCGATACTTTCAATAAACTTGGAATATCGTTGGATGAACAAAAGCGTTTATCGGGCGTTGCTGTGGATGCAGTGATCGACAGTGTTTCGGTGAAAACGACTTTTACAGAAACTTTATCGAAGCATGGAATTCTCTTTTGTTCTTTCAGCGAAGCAGTAAAAAACCACCCCGATTTGGTGAAAAAATATCTGGGAATGGCCGTTCCGCCGAGCGACAATTTTTTTGCAGCCCTAAATACGGCCGTTTTTAGCGATGGATCTTTTTGCTTTATTCCGAAAGGAGTTCGAAGCCCAATGGAACTGTCGACCTATTTCCGGATCAATGCTGCCAATACCGGTCAGTTCGAAAGAACGCTCATCATTGCCGATGAAGGTTCTTATGTTAGTTATATGGAAGGATGTACGGCACCTCAACGCGACGAAAATCAGCTTCACGCTGCGGTAGTCGAAATTATTGCCATGAAAGATGCCGAGGTTAAATATTCGACCGTTCAAAATTGGTATCCAGGCGATAAAAATGGCAGAGGTGGAATTTTCAATTTTGTCACCAAACGTGGCATTTGCAAAGGCGATCATTCTAAAATTTCGTGGACTCAGGTAGAAACCGGAAGTGCTATCACTTGGAAATATCCAAGTTGCATTCTTTCGGGCGATAATTCGATTGGTGAATTTTATTCGGTGGCTGTTACAAACAATCACCAGCAAGCCGATACAGGTTCCAAAATGATTCATCTTGGAAAGAATACAAAAAGCACCATTATTTCGAAAGGAATTTCGGCCGGACAAAGTCAGAATTCTTACAGAGGTTTGGTAAAGATGACAAAACGCGCAACGAATAGTCGGAATTTTTCGCAATGCGACAGTCTTTTGCTTGGCGATAAATGCGGTGCGCATACATTCCCCTACATCGAAGGAGCAAATAAGAGTTCAATCATAGAGCACGAAGCAACCACTTCCAAGATTTCGGAAGATCAGTTGTTTTATTGCCAACAACGTGGAATCAACCAAGAATCGGCCGTAGGATTAATTGTAAATGGCTATGCCAAAGAAGTATTGAATAAATTGCCAATGGAGTTTGCTGTAGAAGCTCAAAAGTTGCTGAGCATCAGCCTCGAAGGCAGTGTTGGATAATAAAATAATTTTTGTCAACAGATAGAAAAAATATAGCATGTTGTTACAAGTGAAAAACCTCCACGTTTCAATAAACGGGAAAGAAATTTTAAAAGGAGTGAATCTGGAAGTGAATAAGGGCGAAGTGCACGCCATTATGGGGCCTAACGGAACAGGCAAAAGCACTTTAGCTGCGGTAATAGCAGGGAAAAACGGATATGAAATCACCCAAGGCGAAATCCTCTACAACGGAAAAAACCTACTGGATATGCCGCCCGAAGTAAGAGCTCAGGAAGGCATTTTCTTAGGTTTTCAATATCCAGTTGAAATCCCCGGAGTCAGCATGACAAATTTTATGCGAACCGCTTTGAATGAGATTCGAAAATACCATGGTCAAGAGCCGATGTCGGCCAAAGATTTCTTGGCGCGGATGACCGAGAAAAAAGATTTGGTTGAATTGACTTCAAAGCTCACGAATCGCTCCGTGAACGAAGGATTTTCGGGCGGCGAGAAAAAGAAAAACGAAATCTTCCAAATGGCAATGCTCGATCCTCAACTGTCCATACTCGACGAAACAGATTCCGGTTTAGATATTGACGCACTTCGCATTGTTGCCCATGGCGTTAATAAATTGAAAACCAAGGAAAATGCTACGGTGGTTATTACACACTATCAGCGATTGCTCGATTATATTGTGCCGGATTTTGTACATGTGCTTTTTGAAGGAAAAGTGGTCTTGTCGGGCGGAAAAGAGTTGGCATTGGAGTTGGAAGAAAAAGGCTACGATTGGATTAAAAAAGAAACCGAAAATCATTCGAAATGAAGATCGAAAAAAATGCAATCCCGGCTTTGAAAAATATTCCCCATTGGTTCGATATTGTTTCCGATAAGAACGGAAATTCTTTTACCGGCCTTCGCGCTTATCGGCAATCGGCTTTCGAAGATTTTAATCGCTTAGGATTTCCAAACAAAAAAATGGAAAAATGGCGTCATACCGACCTTTCGGCCAGTCTTTCTTTTGATTATAGTCTTGCAACACAAGATTTTAATATGCAAGACGTTCTTTCCGATGTTTTTGAATGTGATGTTCACGATTTGGAATCGTTTGTTGTAAATCTTTACAAAGGACGTTTCGTATTCAAAGAAAATAATTTGTTTACGCTGCCAAAAGGAGTTATTGTTGGTAGCATAAGTGCCGCTTTTGATCAGTATCCCGAACTCATCGAAAAGCATTTTGGGAAATATGGCAAAACAGATAAAAATGCATTTCATGCGCTGAATTCCGCTTTGTTTTTGGATGGCCTTTTTGTGTATGTTCCTAAAAATGTGATAGTAGAAAAACCGCTTCAATTGATAAATGCAGTAGGCGCTAGCGACGATGTTTTTGTTCAAAACCGAAATCTAATTGTATTGGAAGAAGGAAGCCAATTGACTTTAATTCATTGCGACGATTCTTACAATTACAAACGCAGTTTCACAAATAGTCTTACCGAAGTTTTTATTGGCGACAACGCTTCCTTAGATCATTATCGCTTACAAAATATCAACAACAATTCTACGCTCATTAGTAGTTTGGTTGTGGAGCAAGAACGCAATGCTCAATTAAGCACAAACAGCATTATCCTGAATGGCGGATTGATTCGCAATGAGACTTATACAAAACTGAACGGAGAAGGTGCAAATGCTTCCATTTTGGGCGTTTATCTGGCCGATAAAAACCAACATATCGATAATCAGGTTTTTGTGGATCATGCCGTTCCAAATTGTACAAGCAATGAGCAGTTTAAAGGAATTTTGGACGATTATGCTCGAGCAGTGTTCAATGGTCATATTTTGGTGCGGAAAGATGCTCAAAAAACATTGGCCTATCAAAACAATGCAAACATTATCCTGACGGATAAAGCTGTGATAAACACCAAGCCATTTTTGGAAATTTATGCCGATGATGTGAAATGCAGCCATGGAGCTACCGTTGGTCAATTGGACGAAAACGCACTTTTTTATATTCGTCAACGTGGAATCAGCGAAGACAATGCCCGTATGCTTTTGATGTATGCTTTTGCAGCAGATGTTACGCAAGAAATTAAAATAGATTCGTTGCGCGATAGGATAGAAGATATGGTGAAGAAGCGTTTGAGAGGCGAACTTTCAATCTGCGATCAGTGCGTTTTGCAATGCAGCAGTCCGGAAAAATACAATTTCGAAATCGATATGAGTAAAATATAATTCAAAGCTATGAATCAGAAGCAAATCATTGATCAATTCCCAATTCTAAAACAGAAAATCAATCAGTTTCCATTCGTGTATTTTGATAATGCCGCTACTTCCCAAAAACCTCAAATGGTAATTGATCGATTGGTGAATTATTATTCCAATTTCAATAGCAATATTCATAGGGGCGTTCACAAGCTTTCGCAACAAGCCACTGATGCATACGAACATGCCCGAATGAGTGTTCAGAAATTTATTCATGCCTCTAGTTCCAAGGAAATTATTTTCACAAAAGGAACCACTGATTCTATCAATCTGTTGGCATTTTCGCTGGGCGAAACATTTATTCTGGAAGGCGACGAAATCATTGTTTCGGAATTGGAACATCATTCAAATATCGTGCCTTGGCAAATGCTTTGTGAGCGGAAGAAGGCGATATTGCGTGTAATTCCTGTTACCGATGAGGGCGAACTTCGCATGGATGAGTTTGTAAAACTGTTGAACAAGCAGACACGTTTGGTGGCCATTGGTCATGTTTCGAATGCATTGGGAACGGTGAATCCGGTAAAAGAAATCATCGATCTAGCGCATAAGAACAACAGCTTGGTTCTGATTGATGGAGCGCAAGCAGTGGCACATTTGAAAGTAGATGTGCAGCAGTTGGATTGCGATTTTTATGCTTTTTCGAGTCATAAAATGTATGGTCCAATGGGCGTTGGGGTGTTGTTTGGAAAAAAAGAACTCTTAGAACAACTTCATCCGTATCAAGGTGGTGGCGAAATGATAGAATCGGTAAGTTTTGAAAAAACAATCTACAATTCATTGCCTTTTAAATTTGAAGCAGGAACACCAAATGTAGCCGATGTCTTAGGCTTCGAAGCAGCAATAGAATTTATTCAAAATGAAGGAATTGAAAATTTGGCAGCTTTTGAAAACGAAGTTTTGAGCTATGCCAGTTCGGAATTGGAAAAAATTGGACGCATCAAGATTGTTGGAAAAGCCCAAAATAAAGCCGGAGTATTGTCATTTCTCATCGAAGGCATTCATCCTTACGATGCAGGAACTATTTTGGATCAGTTGGGCATAGCTGTACGCACCGGAAACCATTGCGCCGAACCAATTATGAAACGATTGGGGATTCGCGGTACCATCAGGGCTTCCTTTGCGGCTTACAATACTAAAGACGAAGTAGATAGAATGGTTCGGGCCATTCACAAAACAATAGAAATGTTTAGTTAATTCTTTATTTATACAAAAAAAATTTATGAGCATTCAAGAAAAAGCGAATGAAATAGTAGCTGAATTTGCACTTTTTGACGATTGGATGGATAAATACAACTATTTGATTGAACTTGGTCATTCTACTCCCATTATTGAGGAAAAATACCGAAACGAATCTTATTTGATAAACGGCTGTCAATCGCGTGTATGGATTTCGGCCGAAATGGTGGACGGCAAAATGATTTTAAAAGCGGATAGTGATGCCGTTATTACAAAAGGGGTTGTTAGTCTTTTAATTCGTGTTTTATCCAACGAAAAACCGGAAGATATTTTGGGCAATGAATTGGGTTTTTTGGATCAAATTGGATTGCAGGAACACCTTTCGCCCACGCGAGCAAACGGATTGCGAGCAATGATACAGCAAATAAAATTGTATGCAATGGCTTCTGAAGCACGAAAAAAATAAAGAAGGATATGTTTGGTTGGGGAAAAAAGGATCAGAAGGCTCAGGGGAAGGCTGAGGAAAAGGTTGAGGAAAAGGTTGAGGAAAAGGTTGAGGAAAAAACAAACGGTATGGCTGACGAACGAATTGTAACAAATAAAATGGAACTCGAAAAGCGAATTATTGAAACGCTAAAACAGATTTTTGATCCGGAAATTCCTGTCAATATTTTCGATTTGGGCTTGATTTATGAAGTGAATGTGGCTGCGGATTTTAGTGTTCAAATTGTGATGACCCTTACGGCACCAAATTGTCCTGTTGCAGACTCTTTGCCCAACGAAGTGAACGAGAAGATAAAAGCACTTGAAGGAGTAAAAGAAGTTCATGTTGAATTGACTTTTGAGCCGTCGTGGGACAAAGATATGATGAGCGAAGAAGCTCAATTGGATTTGGGATTATTGTAAGTTGTTTTTTCTTAATCGTTTCACTTTTTTGGCTGTTTTTCGGTCGGCCAAGCCTAAACTGGTTTTCATCCCTAAGATACTTATTTCAGCCCAATAATTAAACATCGAGCGGTCTTTTCGTCGTTCAAAATAAATAGGCCCTTTGCGAGGAATGAGATAGCTGGGATTTTCGCGAATGATGATTGCATTTGCAAAATAAGAACCAAGGATTCCTTTTTTGAGCGATTTATTCAGCATGGCCACTTTCATATTATTGTAGATCATCAACATTTCACCCATCGCATAATCGTCGTTTGCATACACTTTCAGATCGATTGAATTAATTGTGCCACTCTCAGCTTGAATCAAGGCCAAAGGTTTGGTGATAGACTCCAAATCGTCCATTTCGATCCGATCTAGATGTGCATTTAGCTTAAACAATTTTCCGGAATCCATAAGCGGAAAACTCGCCTCCAGATTCAGCCGTGATTTCCCCATCAACATAGTATTGGCTTTTACAAATGTATTTCCGCCAAATTGAATAAAGTCGGGATTTGTTGAAATATTCGAAATGTCTGCATTTAAATCTGAAAACGAAATAGAGCCCGGTGTATCAAAATGAGCGCCTTGTTCTTTGTATTCGAAAAACGAATTCCGAACCAAAACACTGTCGAACTCTATAAAATAGGGAAGTGCTAGCAGTCTTTCCACTAGGTTTTTGGGAAAATAATCGGGTTTGCGCGGAAAAGTACAATCCCGAAAATCTTCGCCTCTAAGCTGGTCGATTTCGGCTTTTTGTACTTTGTATTTCTGGCGGAAAAGTGCGTCTTGAAAATCAATCCCTGAAAATTTTATTGAATTTACGGCGATGTCGAATCGATCGGTTTGATATTTGGCACGATTGGCAAAGTCGGCATAATTATAGTGCGGTCGGAAGCGAAGCGAATCAATATTCAAAGTGCCACTTTTTGTTGAAAGATTCATATTTTCGAAATCCAAAGTATAAAGTCCGTCGGCAATTTGGGCAGTGTAGTCGTGCAATTGAATAGAAGCATTTTCCGCATAGAAAAACTGATTGTTTTGAAAAGCCTTCGTTGTGGAGTCTAGTTTGAATTGCTCAATTTGCAAATCCAAATGAGCTAAATTGTATGTGTTCGTATTCGTAGTTTTTGGCGTTTCAATAAAAATATTCATTTCCTGTATAGCCATTCTTTCCATCTCTATACTCGTTAGATAAGGCTCCAAAAGTGGAAAGAGATGGAGTGTGTTCAGATTTTTCAAGGTGCTATTGTCGTTCAGGCCGTAAAGTGTAATGCGACTGCTTGGTTTTTGGATCGAAATATTTCCAATCTGTAATTTGTTTTGATTTTGAAGTGCATCGAAATTTATCGCTTGAAAATCGACCGATTGAATGGTTAAACTAACATTGTTTTCTCCTTTTTTTTGGAGTGTATAAAACTGTATTTTTTCAATGTTAACTTCTTTTTTTAGCGACGAAAATCCCAAGGTGTCAATCATCAACAAAAAATTCCCGTTTTTAAGATGTTGCTTGAAATCAGTCACTTTCAGATCAATTGCCTTCGAAAAAAATACGCGTTCAGGATTGATAAATGACTGGTAACTCAAGCGAAAATCTTCAGCTTTCAGATTTCCTTTGGCAAAACTAATCAAGCTGATGTTTTCCTTTTCGCCCAATGAGACCGTCCAAGATAAATCGTTCACCACCAACTTATTTATTTCAATAAACGGAAGTGTACTGAGGTTTTCCTTGGAGAAAATATCCTTCAAATTACTTCCCTTATTTTTTTCGACCGTTTTGGCTTTGCTTATTATCTGAGGCGAATTAAAAGTAAATTCATCGGCATAAAATTGGTCGCATTCAAAATATAAATTCGGATCAAAGCCTTTCATTTGTACTGATTTCGAACTCATTTTATGTTGAATTTCTTGACTTGCTGAAGTGGTTTTAAACTCTGCATTAAGTTGATTAAAATCCATCGTTTCTTTCTTAGAATCGTAGTTTATACGTTTGAAATTGAAATTCAAGCCTTGAGCTTCGTTTTGGTAAAATCCGTTCGATGTCACGGCAAATAGATGTTTGTAATGGATGCTCAGCTGGTTTGTACTGTTTATTACCAAAGAATCGCCTTTCAATCGAATTCCATTTAATTGTGCCAATCTATTCATTACGGTTTGGTCTTTATATGCCGAAAAATCGCCGCTGCCCAGTTCGAATGACGAAATAAAAACAGGCGGAATGATGGAATGCGTTTTAGAATTGCTGGATTTAATTTTCCCGTACTGTTTTAAATTTACCGAATCGATGGAGAAATGCCGAAGAAAGAGTGTATCGTTTGCCAGAAATTCGTCGAAAGGTTTTTGTGTAATGATTAGCAATTTTTCGCCCCACAATTTAATATGCGATTCATCTGCTATTGGGTTGTTGTTGAGGGTTTTCCATCGCGGAAAGCTTTGAAACTTATTCGCCTTTATGCTTTGTTCAATGCTGTTTGTTTCTATTTCGTTCAATAAATAATGCTGTCGTTGATCGGCACTTACCCAGCTTAATTCGTTTATATTGGTGTTGAAATCATCGAAAATCCAAAAGTGTAGATCGGCATTTCCGGGTAGCCGAAATTGGTTAAACTCTGCATTTAAGTGCTCCATTTTAATGGCTTTCGAGGCCAGAAGATAATTCCAATCTTCGAATTTTATTTTTTCGATTTGAATAGAACGAAAAGTGTTGGATAAGAGTGTGTCGGCTTGAATTCGGTCAATTAATTTTAATTTTGATTCTTGGGCATGTTGCTGTTCAAAATTCCCACCTTTCATTACAAGCTCTTCGCCGGTCAAACTATTTGCATGAAAAAAATCATTCCAAATCACCTTACTCAGCGAAATTTGATCTATACTCAGAAAAAGTTCACGATTCGAATCCGAAATAAATTCGAACTCATTGAGCAACAATTCTTTCGATTCAAAATCTATAAACCCTTTGCTAAGCTTAAAATTTCGCTGTCTATCCGCCGTGTAATTTAAAACAACTCGGTTTACTATAAAATAGCCGCTTTTCAGGCTGTATTCACTATTTTCTTTGGTAGCGAAATGGAATTGTTCCAACAGCAATTCGCTCGCCTCATTGAAACTGACCTGATGATGACCAGCAAAATTTATTTTAGCACTTTCAATGGTTAATAACCCGCTTTCAATGTCGATGGACTTGAGATAGTTGCTGAGTAAAAAATTGAGTTGTTCCTTGAGCGAATCGTTTGAATTTTTGTGCTTGGTTACAAATTGGATGCTGTCGAAGTGAAGTTTTAGAAGATTGGCACGAAATGCGGCATTCAAAAATAGAGAGTCTGTCTCAAATCCCTCGAAACGAATTTGGGGCGAAATGGCGGTTAGATTAAAATCGTTTAATGTGTCAGAATTTGGCTGAATACAGAGCCCATCTATACCAAAAATCATTTCTTTTGTGGAGAGAAATAAGTTTTCCCAACTGAACGTATGGCTCTTGTCGGGCAATACAAATTCTTGATTTTTCAGCGAAACTTCTAAATTAGAATAATGAAATCGGTTTGATTTTACTTCACTTGCTGCCGAATCAATCCGTAAATCGCTGATCGAGAGATTGAAATTTGGTAGCTGAATCGAATCGTTGTATTCAATGAGTAAGATGTTTCCTTTTTCAATTCGAAAGTTAGTGATTTGGAACTGGCGAATAGAATTATTCAGCGGGGCTTTGAATTTTTGTGTCCAACTCAAACTGTCATCTTCCTGTCGATTGATAATTTCGATCTTGATATTTTGTGTAAAGAGTTCTCTAAGCGAAATAATTTGTTGGTTTCGAAATGCAAAAATATTCGGATTCCGTAAAAGCAATGTATCTGATTTGAGCCTAATTTGAAACTTTTCGGTCGTATCTGAGTTTTGAAGCGGTTTCATTTCTAAAGAATAAAAAGTGATCTCTTTAGAAAATATATTTATCCTCAAATCTTCAAAATCTAGCACATAGGTTTCTTTTGTAATTTCCGCAAAAGACCGAAGGAGAGCAGTCCGGAAAAAACGATTCGCAAAAAAATAGGGAATTAGCCACAAAGCAAACAAAACCATGGCGATGGAAAACAAACTTAGAATCCAAATTCGATGCCGATTCGGTTTTTTTCCTATCTCAACAGAGTTTGTATTTTCGGGCTTTTCTATCACCCCTCTAAATTATCAAAAAAAGTGAAACTAACCTACTTTTGCAATAACTAATAAGGCTTTAAAATCTAAAATCTCTAAAACGCCTTTGTTGTCGCTGATAATATTATCCAATTTGAAACTATTTAATACGCGAATGGCTCCCATAGTCGACATTCCTGTGAAATCGGCTATGTCTTTTCGGCTGAGTGTAAGTTTGAATTTGGTTGATAAATAGACCTCTTTGGAAAGAAAAATCAAGGCAGCAGCCATTCGTCCGTTCAATTGTTTATGAGTTAGAATATACATTTGATTGTAGGCTCTCAATGTATTTCGGTTCGATCGTTGCAAAACTGCTGTGGCAAATTTGGCGTTGGATTGGATCAATTCTTTAATTACGGCTAATTCTATCAAGTAAATTTTTGATTTTTCGATGGCTACAATCGAATAATGAAAAACATTGTCGCCATACAAAGAAGATATGCCAACCAGTTCGTCGTTGCCAAAAATGTTCAAAATCAGATTGTTTCCGTCTTTGCCTTCTTTGTAAAGCTTTACCATTCCTTCCTTAACATACACAAGTCCGGAGGCAAAAGAGCCTTGTTTGGCAATGGTTTCTCCTTTTTTGAAATTGACGGCTACTTTACTTTTGTCAATAATCCGTAACTCTTCATCACTCAGTGACCCAAAGCAATTTGTTGTACTCCGGCACGAAATACAGTCTTCACCATCCATTTTTATTTTTTTTGCAAATGTACATATTTAAAACAAAAAAGGCCTACCAATTTGGTAAGCCTCTTTAGATTTATTGTTTCGCAATTTTTCAGACAGTCCAAGTGCTTCCGCTGTTCAGCAAATCGGCTATGTTTTTGATTGATGATTTTGCTTTTGCTTCCGAAATTTGAGCTTCCAATTTTTGCTCATAAACACTTGCTTTAACGGCACGAATAACGCCCAATGCGATTGGAAATTCAGGACCTTTCATGCTGATAAGCATCCAATGTAAGAATGGGTTTTCTTCATGAGAATCATGAACCAGAATGTCGTTTTCGGTAATTCCGTTTTCGCCAATCTTGACCACTTTTAGTTTCAATCCGTCCAATACAAGACCTTTATCGTTGTTTGTTCCAAATATCATTTTTTCGCCATGACGAAGAACAATTTGCCGATCAAGTTTCATTTCCTTATCGGTATAATAGCCATGTACGCCATCCGAAAAGATCACGCAATTTTGAAGAATTTCGATTACTGAAGTTCCTTGGTGTTTTTCTGCATCGAGGAGGATATCTTGCGTCAGCTTCATATTTATATCAAAAGTTCGTGCAAAATACTTTCCTTGAGCTCCTAAAACCAATTCGCCCGGATTAAATGGATTTTCAATTGTGCCGTGAGGCGAAGTTTTGGTTTTTGTTCCCTCTTTGGTTGTCGGAGAATATTGTCCTTTTGTTAAACCATAAATTTCGTTGTTGAACAAAAGTAAGTTGACATCAATATTTCTTCGGTTCAAATGAATAAAATGGTTACCGCCAATAGCCAAACCATCGCCATCGCCATTAATAATCCATACGCTTAAATCAGGATTAGCCGTTTTAACGCCCGAAGCAATTGCAGCAGCTCTTCCGTGAATGGTATGAAATCCATAGGTATTCATATAATAAGGAAAACGAGAGGAACAACCAATTCCGGCAATAACAGCGAATTTTTCTTTTGGAATATTCATTTCTGCCATTGCTTTTTGAACGGTATTCAAAATAGCGTGGTCACCACAACCGGCACACCAACGTACTTCCTGATCGCTTTTAAAATCTTTGAAAGTTAATTTTACTTCAGTAGCCATGCTTATTTCTCCTCCAATATTTTTTTAAAATTGTCTGTCAATTCGCTCACAGTAAAAGGTAAGCCCATTACTTTGTTGTATTGCAAATAGGTAAACTCCGGTAAAACAGATCTCATGTAACTTGCAAATTGACCATTGTTAATCTCGGCAATTACGATTTTTTTGAATTTCCGTAATATTTCTCTTGTATTTGTTGGCAAAGGTTTTATATAGTTGAAATGAACAAAACTTACGCTTTTGCCTTCTTTTTGCATATCCTGAACGGCGGTCAAAAGATGTCCGTATGTTCCGCCCCATCCAATAACCAATAATTCTGAATCTTCACGTCCGATGACTTCTAAATCGGGAATTGAGTTTGCCACACGTGCAACTTTTTCTTCACGCAAGTCGGTCATCACTTGATGATTTTCTGGCACATAAGAAACGGTTCCGGTTTTGTCCATCTTTTCCAAACCGCCACTCCGATGTTCTAGGCCTGGAGTTCCAGGAATAGCCCATTCGCGCACAAGATTCT
>DYSK01000127.1 GCA_020718315.1 Draconibacterium orientale | reverse complement strand
AGTATAATCACATCAAATTGCTCCTTATTGGACCGATAGACAATGCCGAAAAAAACGACTTTCAAAAAGTGATGGAACCAATGATCCAAGAGGAAATTTTAATTTATTTTCCTTGGAAAGACATCAGCCTTCTTCGTTCCTACATTCATATTTCGGATGTTTGCGTTTCTCCTTTGATCAAAAATAAGCAACACGAATCCGGCGTGGCCAACAAAATATTTCAATATATGTATTTCAGAAAACCGCAAGTGGTTTCCAATTGCAGACCGCAGGCCGAAATTGTTGTGGAGAATAAGTGCGGAGCCGTTTTTGAGTCGGAAAACGCTGTGGATTTGGCCGAAAAACTAAACCTCTTTATCGCGAATCCTTCTCTCATAGATGAGTATGGAATGAGTGGTTACAAAGCCATCGTTTCCAAATACAACACACAGATAGAAGGGAGAAATCTGGTTGCTTTGTACGATAACTTATAAAAAATCATTGCCAAAAGAAGACTGCAAAAAAAAACTTAAACCTCTTAATAAGAAACAAAATGACTTTCGACAAATCGCATAAAAACAGGCATAAGTTAAGATACGACAATACGCTTAAACTGCTGGATAAATATATTCCGCACAAACAAGATTCGATACTTGATTTGGGTGAAGAAAATCCTTTTTCTGAAATGATGAAAGAAAAAGGATATTTGGTCCAAAACACACCCAAAGGAATGGATTTGGACAAAAATTATTTGTGGCTCAGTCGGCACGAAACAAAAGTGGCAACAGCATTCGAAATATTTGAGCATTTACTCAATCCGTATCAAATTCTTAAAGAGCTGAAAGCTGAACGCTTGATTGTTACTATTCCACTGAATTTGTGGTTTGCCAAGGCTTACAAAAGCAAAACAGATAAATGGGATCAGCATTTTCATGAGTTTGAAGATTGGCAATTCGACAGCCTTTTGGAAAAAACAGGCTGGAAAATTATTCATCACGAAAAATGGAGAGTCTTTGACAACAAGATTGGACTTCGACCAATATTAAGACGTTTTTATCCAAGAATCTATGCTGTGGTAGCCAAACGAATTTAAGCTTTGTTTTTCCATATTTTGAGCAAAGTCCACATCTTTTCAACCCATTGATTTACATCTTCGCTTAAATTCAGCAAGAGCACTCCTACACCAAAGATCAAACTAATAAGACTGCTTCTTACCAGAATATCTATCAAATAATTTGGCAGAATAGGCAGAAGATTCACCAGAAAAACTGTTCCTATTCCAAGAGCTAACAGCGCTACGGTTTTCCAGTCGAATGGTTGGAAGTTGAATTTTTTCCACAAGAAAAGATATTTTATCAAACTGTAGATAAATTTTGACAGCAACGCAGCCCAAGCGGCACCTAAAATTCCGAATTCGGGAATAAAAATCAAATTCGTTAGAATCAACATCAGCATAAAAAACAAACTCAAATAGGCCGAAGTGGTGTAATATTTGGAATTGAAAAAGATTTGATTGCTGATTCCCATCAACATATCCAGTAAATTTGAGAAGCCAATGATGATGATCACCCATTGGCCCGACCGAAATTCTTCGCCAATGATATGAAAAACATTATCGAGATTTCCCCACAATCCAATCAAAATCAACATCCCAATAATTCCAAGATTGATGCTGCTCTTTTTGTAAATGGTATCCACTTCTTTCAAATCATCTCTGTTGAATGCGTCTGCAATTATTACCGAACTTATCTTTGTCAAACTACGCGAAGGAATCAAAACCAAGGCGCCAAAAAAGAAAGTGATGGCGTAAATTCCGGTTTGAGCCAATCCTTGCATCTGATTGAGCATGAGAATATCGATATTGATCACCAAAATTCCGGCCAGACTGCTAAAAATTCCGTAGAGACCAACGTGCGCTATTTCTTTGACCAAAGGCTTGTTCAGAAATTTGAAATCGGGGATAAAACTAAAATCGTGCTTTCGGAGCAAGGCGCCAAAGAGAAAGACTGTAGGCAAACTATAAGAGGCCAAGTACAGATATACGTTTTGATTAAAATTGATATAGTTTAGATAAAAAAGTGCGAAAACAAGAATAATCAAGACTCTTTGTACAATTTCGCGATAAACAATTCCAATGACCGTTTGATAGAGGATTCGGAAATAAGTATCGATGACCATATAAAACATCAAAAAGAAAGTAAGCGGAACAACCGGATAAAAATACTGACTAAAGAGAGCCGATTTTTCGACGCCATTTTCTAAGATGACATTCCTAAATCCGAGATATACAAGGCTGGCAACCAGAAATCCAACAACTCCAATCCAAAAAGACAAACCAAAAAAACCGTGATGTTTCGTTGCATTATCTCTGAAAACAGGAAATATTTTCACACTTACAATGCTAAATCCTAAAATGGCAAAAGTGCTCATTACATTGGCATAGGAAACCAAAACGCGAAGCAAGCCAATTTCTTCGGGTTGAAAAAACCGAGGCATAAACAATCCAGTAATCAAAAAACCAAGAACGACCCCAATAATTGTGTAAATAAATCCGCTGATACTTTGTCGTAGAATGATGCCCATGCCGCTTTTAAATATTTTACGAAAGTAAAAAATAGATAGCTTCGCAATTCTTATTTTTCAATTTAATGTGTTTTATAAGCGCGTTTATGGCTTTATCACTTTTTTATTCCGAAAAAACAGAGCAAAAATTGTATCTTCGCACCTTTAATGCCAAAAAATATGGAGGAGGAAAAAAAGAAAATATGTATTGTTGGAGCCGGTGCCATTGGAACTGCACTCGCCAATGTACTTGCGCATAATTCTAATTTAGAAGTTATTCTTTATTCTATTGAAGAACAGGTAGTTGATTCAATAAATCAACGCCAATACAATCAGAAATATTTCCCGAATACCAAGTTAACTTGGCGCTTAAAAGCTTCGGGAGATGTAAATGTCCTCTCAGAAAGCAGCGTTATTTTCCTTGCCATTCCTTCCTCTGTGATGCTTGATTTTGTAATCGAAAGCAAACATTTGTTTGCACCGGATGCCATTTTGGTAAATATGGCAAAAGGGCTGAGCAAAGATGTCCATTTTACCATTGCGGAAAGTATTCAGGCCAATGTTAGTCAAAGAGTAGCAACCTTAAAAGGGCCAACTTTTGCGCGCGATTTGATTGATAAAATGCCTACTGCCTTTACTTTAGGTTCGGTACACGAAGAATTATTCCCTCTTTTCAAAGAAATTGTTGCCGATACGAATGTGTATCTCGATTTTTCGACCGATTTGCGTGGAGTAGAGCTCTTGAGTACTATGAAAAATATCTACGCCATTGCCACCGGAATTATAGATGCTCAGTTCGATTCGCCCAACCTGCGTTTTATGTTTCTGACCAAAGCTTTCAACGAAATGCGAAGTATTCTCATTCATTTTGGTGGAGCTAAGAAAACAATTTTCAAATATTGTGGCTATGGCGATTTTGGACTTACGGCTTTGAACGATTTGAGTAGAAACAGAACTTTGGGCTTACTGATAGGCAAAGGATTCTTCTCCGAAAATATTTCCAATATGGTTTTGGAAGGGAAAAATGCGGTCAATATTTTTAGCGGAATCCTATCGCAAGACGAAAATTTGACCGAAAAATTTGCGATTATCAATGAATTGCAGAAAGTGCTTACCCAACCAAATTACGATATTCCGTCTTTTGTTCACCACATCTTAAACGACGATTAAAGCTTCAGCAATTCAAATAGCTCTTTGGATAAATTTTCCGTCTGCGTTTGTCGCGTAAAATTGCGAACCCGATCGTTGGCCACTTCAAGTTCGTCGGCTTGCCATTGTGCAAAAAGCTTTGTCAAATAAGCACTCAATTGTCGATTGTCGCCGTATGGAATCATTTTTCCGGCATTGCAACTTTCTACGATTTCTGCAGCATCACCATCAGTTGGGCCAATACCGATAATGGGTTTTCGTGCGCCTAAATATTCAAATAGCTTTCCCGTCAAAATGCCTTCATTCTCTTTCACGTTTGGAATGAGCAAAAGAAGCGCATCGCTTTTTTGAAGTATTTCGATCGATTTACGGTGACGAACAAGCGGTAGAATTTCGCTAAATTTCGATAAACCGTATTTTTCCAACAGCGGCTCTACCACAGATTTGGAACTGCCTGCAAACCGAATCAGAAAGGGAATTTTTTGATCCACAAAACTTGTTTTGCAAGCCAGAGCAAAAGTGGACAAATCGTATGTTTCGGCAATAGTTCCGGTATAAGCAATCGTGAAAACCGCGTTCATTTCGTGTGGAATCGCTTCAAAATCGGACTCATCAAAACCATTTGGAATCACAATTATTTTATTCGGATTTATCCTTTTTGATTTCGACAGAAACAAGTTTTTGATCGCTTTGCTCACAACAATAATTTTATCCGCATTTTCCAATACTTTTCGCTCGTAATAGGCATCAATATGTTTTGCCAAAAAAGTAGGAAAAAGTTGTTTCGAATAATAAATATCCGTCCACGGATCGCGCAAATCGGCCACCCAAGGAATGTGGTATTTTGTTTTCAATTTCAGCCCGATAAGCTGCGACGAATGCGGTGGACTACTCATCAAAACGACGTCAATTTCTTTTTTCTCAATTAATTTTTGCGCTTCATACAGCGCATATTTGTTCCATCCGCGTCGCGCATCGGGCAGAAAAAAATTTCCACGTATAAAACGCGAAATTTTTTCTTTCAATCCCGGTTTTACTTCATTTGCAAATCCACTTTGCGGGCTTTCTTTTTTTCCGCTTAGCCTGCTGTAAATGCCAAATGGCTCCCAACTTTTGGTTCTTACGATTCGGATATTTTCAGGAATTTCCATCGATAAACTCTCGTCGATAATTGGATAGGTAGCCGATTTGGATTCTACAGTGAGAATGGTTGGAACAACCGAATATTCCTGCAGATATTTGGCAAATTTCAAACTTCTCTGAACACCCGCACCACCACTTGGCGGCCAATAGTATGTACAAAGTAGAAGTTTGATCGGCTTATTCATCTGTTTATAATTTTACGGTTTAAGGCCAGATGCTACATCCACGATAATCATCCGCCTGTGTGTCGAAATTGTTTGGTCGAGGATGTTTCATCAGGATTTTTTTGAAGCTATTTTCGGATAAATCTCTTTTATCATCACAAAAAGCAGAGCCAAAACGAGC
>DYSK01000019.1 GCA_020718315.1 Draconibacterium orientale | reverse complement strand
TGTTACGTTTTTGGTGTTATTGAGTCGGCGGCTATCTTTGGTTTATGTTTATTTGTTTTTGGCTACAGTGGTTGCCTTAACGCGCGTTTATCTGTTGCAGCATTTTTTTATTGATGTATGGTTTGGTGCCTTGATAGGCTATCTTTTTCCCGTTATTATTCTCCTTCTTTTCAAGAAATTTTCGAATCTTTCTGAAAACGAAAAATGGCAAAAGGGATTTTTGAGTTAGGCTATTTCTCAACAAGCAAATAGTCGATGTGTTTTTTCTGAACATCGATATTCTTTACCTGAATACGAACCGTATCGCCTAGCTTATAACGTTTTCCAAATCGCTGTCCAATCACTTGATAATTGTCTTCGTCCAGAAAATAAAAATCGTCGGCCATATCGTTCATGCGAATCATGCCCTCCACTTTGCTGCCAATCAGTTCCACATAAACGCCCCATTTACTAACGCCCGAAATGAGTCCGTCGAATTTCTGACCAATTTTATCTTTCATAAACACCGCTTGCATGTATTTTATTGAGGCGCGTTCGGCCTCCACGGCATTGCGTTCCATTTCCGAACTGTGTTTGCATTTCTCTTCCAAATCAATCACTTTTGGGCCGTTTCCATTTTCCAAATAAAGCGCCAAAAGCCGATGAACCATCAAATCGGGATAACGACGAATGGGCGAAGTGAAATGGGTATAATAAGGAAACGATAAACCATAATGTCCGTGATTATCGGTTGAATAAATAGCTTTTGCCATCGTCCGTACGGCAATGGTTTCTATCATATTTTTTTCGCCTTTTCCTTGTATGGCTTTAAACAAATTGTTGTAAGATTTCACAATGTTTTGTCGCGAGCTGATATTCATTTCGTAGCCCAATTTATTTACAAACTGAGCGAAGGTATTGAGTTTTTCGGGACTTGGTTCGTCGTGGATACGATACACAAATGGTTTTATTTTTTTATTTCCTTGTGGTTTTCCAACATATTCTGCCACTTTTTTATTGGCCAAAAGCATAAAATCTTCTATCAGTCGATGCGCTTCTTTTTGCTCTTTAATGAATACCCCAATTGGATTGCTGTGCTCATCAAGCTTAAATTTTACTTCTACGGATTCGAAATTAATCGCCCCTTTTTTAAACCGCTCTTCCCGCAATTTGGTAGCCAATTGGTTGAAAGTCAGAATTTCGTTTTTGTACGCTCCGTCTTCGCCTTCAAGCATACTTTGTACTTCTTCGTAAGTAAATCGGTGGTTCGAATTGATTACTGTTCTGCCGAACCATTCCGAATGAATTGTGGCTTGTTCGTCCATTTCGAAAACGGCCGAAAAAGTGAGTTTTTCTTCATTGGGCCTGAGCGAACAAACAAGATTTGAAAGGTGTTCGGGAAGCATAGGAATCACGCGATCTACCAAATAGATCGACGTTGCTCTGTCGTAAGCTTCTTCGTCAATCAGTGAGCCTTCGGGGACAAAATGCGAAACGTCGGCAATATGAACGCCCACTTCCCAGAGATTCTCTTTTATTTTTCGCAAACTTATGGCGTCGTCAAAATCTTTGGCATCAAAAGGGTCGATGGTGATGGTGAACACATTTCGAAAATCGCGACGTTTGGCGATTTCTGTTTCCGAAATCTCGTTGGGGATTTTCGCTGCAGCATCTTCAATTGTTTTACTAAAACTCAATTCGAAATTATGATCCAGCAAAATAGATTGTATCTCTACATTGTGTTCGCCCGGGTTTCCCAAAATTTGAATTATTTTCCCAAAGGGATTTTTAGCATGATCAGGCCATTGTTCGAGTTCAACGATTACTTTTTGCCCATTCTTGGCCTCATTGAGATTTTCTTTAGAGATAAAAAAATCGATCGCCACTTTTGGATCGTCAGGAATCACAAATCCAAAACCTTTTGAAATTTCGATGGTTCCAACAAATTTGGTTTTTGCGCGCTCTAGAACTTCCAAAATCTGCCCTTCTAGTTTCCGCCCTTTCCGCTGTGGGAAAATAAAAACCTTGACTTTATCGCCATTCAAGGCGTCTTTGGTGTTGTTTGCTGAGATGAAAATATCGTCGCCGCCTTCTTTGTTGATCACATAGGCTTTTCCTGTTGAAAGCATATCAACCTTTCCCATTGCATACGACTTTCCTTTGCTATAATCAGAAATGTGTTTGGGGTTGATTTGAAATTTTCCCTTTTTCGGTTCCAGCAAAATTTTCTGCCGGCTCAAGTCGAGCAACAAATCGAGTATTTGCATTTTTCCCGCTTGATCTTTAATTCCCAGTCGTTTGGCTATTTGTTTGTAGTTGAAAGCCAAATACGGATTGTTTCCAAAATCGGATAAAATAGTTTTAACAAATGGATTGTTGATCTGATCAGGCTGATTTTTCATGATAATTAATTTAAGAATTTGTAAAATTACGAAAATCAGCGTGTAAGCATGTTAAAAGAATATGAAGAAAAATGAAGGATAGATTTATTTATTTTTGAATTCGAAAGACAATGTTTATTCCTGAAGAGTAAGCCGGCAAACTACTTGCCGACAGTTCCGCTCAATTATTTTCGTTTTTTAATTAATTAAGAATCCGTTTGCTTGCCCAATATTCGCGGGTGCCCGAACGGAGCAAAACGTCCCGATTTCTTTTCAAATCGATTCATTTGCCATTTACTCAAAATTTTATCCCAATAAAACCAAATTTTCTTTTGCGAATGAATATCTTTGCAAATACGTACTATATTACGCTTTAATACGTTGAGCAAAAGCTTTGAAAATTTAAATGAATCAGCAAATGACAGAAATCAATTCGAAATCCAAATCATCACAAAATAATTTTTCCTATTTAGCTTGGGTATTACTGCTTGTGGTAAGCCTTGTGGCGGCTTATTTTATCTACAGCAATAGACAGAAAAGTGGTGAACTGGAAAGCCTGGCAAGCGAAAAAGAAGCTCAACGCACGGAACTACAAGCCAACTTGGATTCGTTGATGGCAGAGCACGAGCAAATTAAACTGGCCTATGGCGATTTAGCCGATTCGCTCACTTCAAAAGACAGCATTATCGTTGCCAATGCCAAAGAGATCAACGATTTGTTGAATTATAAATGGGAATACCGCAAAGTTCAGAAGAAACTCGATCAGCTTAGATTGGTAGCCCAAACCTACGTAAACCAAATGGATTCGCTTTATGTTGTAAACCAGCACTTGGTCGAAGAAAATCAAAACATCAAGCAACGCTACAATTCGGAACAGCGAAAAAACAGTGTTCTGGAAAAAGAGAAAGAACAATTGACCGGAAAAATTGTAGAAGCCTCCGTTTTGGAAGCCTACAATGTGACCGCTACGGGTATTTATACAAAAAAATCGAGCAGCGAAACAGAAACCACCAAAGCCCGACGGGTAAACAAAGTAAAGGTTTGTTTCACTTTGAGCAAAAATGTGGTTTTGCGCCCCGGAACAAAAGACGTTTATGTGCGCATTGCGCGCCCCGACAATAAAATATTAAGCCCCGGAATAGCCGAAGATTTTGTTTTTGAATACAAAGGCGAAATGATCCAATATTCCATTTACAAACAAATCAATTACGACAATCAAGCCATTTATATGTGTTTGTTTTGGACTAAGAAATTTGAAGAAATGGAAATGCAAACCGGAAAATACCAAGTCATTGTTTTTGCCGATGGTCAGGAAATTGGCGAAACGAGTTTTGTATTAGATTAAGCATTTCCCCAGCTTTTATTTGCCCGGTTTGTAAACAACGCCTAAGGTGTTTTTTCCATCAATTTCGGCTTTCAATGCTTCATCAAAACGAATGTGTTTAATAAACTCATCTTCGTAATAGGCGGGCATCTGGTTCAGAAAATCAATGTCGTAATATCCATCGTTGATAAATGGATTGACGGTGAAATAGCCCACTCGGAAAGAGGTTAGATTTTGGAAAAAATGAGTCCCTTGACTTGGGTCAATTCGGTAATTTTCCAAACTAGATTCCACAATAATCCGCGCATTGGATATGGACGACCATTTTACGGGTATTCCCAGCCAGCTATCGCTCGAGCCCCAACGTCCCGGACCAACGAGAATGTAATACCTGTCTTCCTCAATCAATCCCTTATTGATAGCCCGAATCCGTTCAGCAATTTGCGGACTCTTGGCGGCTTTAAAACTTTGAGGCTTCACAAATACAAAGTCGTGTAAATCGCTAATTCGGCCATTTCCCAATGCCGATCTCGAACAAATGATGGTGTCTTCTTTATTGATGGTGGATAAATCTTTCGAAACAAATTCTTTTGGGGCAACAATTGGACGGATTTGTAGAATATTGAAAATAGCTGGATCGGAGGCTTGTTTGTTTAAATTAACGGCAAACTCAATCTCAACCGGAGCACTCATTTCCTTTTCGCCAATGGTCAAAATGTCGGACAAGATTTGAGCCAAAGGAAATGTATTGTGTTTCAGGATATTGGAAAATGTAACCAGTTTCTTTCCGCTAAGCCCGCTTCCTTCTCTGATAATGTTGTTTTCAAAATCGTACACCGACAAAAGCTTGTCGATACCCCAGTCCGAATCGACTTCTCGAATTTGAAATGTCTTGAAATTTACAGCATCATTGGTACTGGCTCTAAAGCTTTTTGGATCCAAATCGAGCACATAAAATTCTTTTTGTGTTTCTTTCAGCGCCTGATCTGGCGACGAAAGCTGCAAAATTTTATGCGGATATTTGGGCGAAAACCGCAACGATTGACCGCCTTCAACAATTTGTTTTCCTAATCCAACAGCCACATTTACGATTCCATCTTCCGGTTTTTCGGGTTCGATAGGATAGAAATTGATTGATCGGGCTACTCCGGAAAAAGTGGGGAAAAAATAGTTCTTGTGGGGCGATCCGGTTATTTCCTGAAAAACAATGCTCATTTTTTCCTCGTCGATTACGCTTGAAGTGGCCGTCATATAAGCTTTGGGAGCATGAAAATAAACCGAAGCATAAACGCTTTTGATGGCGATGCTCAGTAGTTTGATCATTTGCTGCGGATCGTTGGGAAGATTCGGAATCATATAGGTGGCGTAAATTCCGGCAAATGGCTGATAATGCGAATCTTCCAAAAGACTGGAAGACCGAATGGCAATGGGTTTGCGTACAACACGAATAAACGCTTTCAAATTTTCGATTACCCGTTCGGGCAGGCTTGCCGACACAAAATGATCCAGTATTTTTTCGTCGCTCCAATCCGAAAGCGCCACTTTATACAAATCGTTTGTTTCCATAAATTCGTCGAACAATTCGGTACTAAATACCAATGTACGCGGAATACTTATCAGCACATTTGGAAATTTATCTAAGAGATTGTTTCGTTTTATCATAGAATCTAAAAAAGCCAGCCCTCTTGCTTTTCCACCAATAGAGCCATTGCCCAATCGCGTAAAAATCAAATATTCGTCGTAGCTGTCTTTCTCAAATTCCGCAATAATACCCCTTCCTTTGTTGATTCGGAAATTCTGAATGCTCTGAAAAAGAAAATGACGCGCATCGTCCAGATTCACAAAATCTTCGGCCGACACTTGTTTAAAAATGCTGGCTATCGAAAACAAAGCACGAGCATTCAGCCATTTCGAAAAATGATTGCGGGTAATATGATACCGCAAAGAGGCATCTGGAATCAAATACAATTTTTCCTGCATTTCTTTCAAATCGTCGGCTTTGTCAACGATTTGATGTGAAGTAGGATTTATAAATTCAAAAGGACCAAAGGCAAAATGTTTGATAATAAACAGACGTAAATCGCGCAACAGGGTTTTGGATTGTTTGTGCAAAAAACCTGCGCGCAACTCTTTGGCAAAAAGAATATTGTTGGCATCCGACGATTGGATAAGCAAAGGCGTATGTTTATTATCGGCTTTGATGAGTTTACACAAACTGAGTCCTGCATACGGATTTCGTACGCCGTAGTGTTTATAGCTCATGTCGGTGATTACACCCAAAAGATTGTTTTTGTATTTGTCGTACAAGCCAATGGCATCTTCATAGGTTGTGGCGAACAAAATTTTTGGACGGCCACGCATACGAAGCATCTTTTGATGTTCGTTTAAGCCCTCTTGCATAAACTGCTTGGCTTGTGTAAAAATGATTTTATAGATATTGGGCAAATAACTGGAATAAAAACGAACCGAATCCTCGACCAATATAATGGCCTGAACGCCAATAACATTGATATCGTGTTCCGCATTCATTTTGTCTTCAATAAGTTTGATGATAGCCAACAACAAATCGGCATTTCCCAACCAACTAAAAACATAGTCGAAAATTTGTGCTTTTTCAGAATCAAATCTCAAAGAAGCTTCTCTGGAGAAAGGCGTTAGAGCAACCACCGGAATATTGGGATATTTGCTTTTTAGACCGGCAGCAAAATCAAAAGCCGATTCTTTTTCGGCGCTCAACATCGTAATGACGAGATCAATGTTTTGTTCTCTCAATACCCTATGCGCCTCCGTTTCGTCGGTAACTAAAATAAATTGGGGTGGATACCGAAGGTTTAATGAAACATATTCGTCGAAGATTTGCTCATCGATGCGTCCGTCGTCTTCCAAAATAAAAGCATCGTAAGCACTGGCAAGCAACAAAATATTGTAGATTCTTCGTTTCATCAAATTATTGAACGAAGTCTCTGTAAAGATGGAATGACCCGATTTTAAAATATTGGTATAGCTAGGCATAGTTGTCGAATTGAAAAATCAAAAATATATATAAATGTTTAGCTGTCAGAGAAATTTATCAAGAGATGTAGAGTCCAATCTTTCAATCAAAAATTGGGAAATTTTAAAAAACACTTGATGGACATAATATTTATTGAAAATATTCAATTTTGGGCTTTTAATTTCAATTATTTATTCTCACCTTTGTTTATCAATGCTTTAAATGGAAGCCATGCTAATACCCACAGCTCAAGAAATCGTTCACTTCAGCGGTTTGATAGATTCACTTAATGTTGTTGAGATATTAAACGATGTTGAATCCAAAGCACAAGCCGGTGGAATTGGAAATTCGACACGAAAAAAAATATTTAACATTGCCGTGGAGGCTTTGCAGAATCTTTATCATCATACCAGCGACTTTACGGTGGAAGGAAAAAGCGACGATGAAATGCGCAAAGTACAGTTCAGTTTTCGCGAAGACGAATCGTATTATTATATAATCACATCGAATCTTTTATTCCCCAAGCACTTTAAAATTATTGAAGAAAAGCTTAATTTTGTCAACAACCTTTCTGTTGAAGAATTGAAAGAGCTGTATCGTAAGGTACTAACCAATAATCAGCTATCCAATAAAGGGGGGGCGGGTTTAGGGTTTATTGATATGCGCCGAAAATCGGGATATGAATTAGAATATTTTTACGACCCGATAGACCAAGAATTGGCCAAATTTACTTTTATAGTTAAAATAAATAAAAACAAGGAGAAGGAATGAAGGAATTAGTTTTAAACGGAACCAAGCAAACGCCGTCAGTAAATTTTAATGCGGCCAGTGGGATGTTGGAATTGAGTGGACGTTCCATACCTGAAAATTCTTTTGAGTTTTACAATCCGCTTATAGAGTGGCTCAACGAATATACTGCCGTAGCCTTAGATTTAACAAAAATCAAAGTCTATTTGGAATATTTCAACACTAGTTCGTCCAAATACATTCTGGAAGTGCTGAAAAAACTGAAGGAAATTAATGAAATAGCCGGGAAAGAAGTTTCGGTGGAATGGTGTTACGACGAAGGCGATGATGAAATGATGGAAACAGGTGAAGATTATGAAGATGTTACTGGTCTTCAATTCACTTATACTGAAATGGAAGAATAATACATGGCCCGAATCAATAAAGAAAAAAAGGAAGATATCTATCTTGACGAAGCCTTTTTTTTAACTCGATCTACTCAATTTCTTCAAGAAGAAGATAAATCTGTTTCTGAAACAAAAGCAGAACTAAAAACGCTTGTCACCAATTATGCCGAATTGCTCGATCAGGTTAAATTGATTACCCGTATCAGCGACCGATTGCAGCGCAAACTCGATCAAACCAATGACGAGCTGAATAATATGAATCAGCAAATTCAGGAGAAAAATATTCAACTAGAAAAAACAATAAACGATTTAACAGAGGCAAAAATTGGCCGTAGAGCAACCACTTTTGTATTCGTTTTTGCCTTGGCATTGTTCCTTATCTCAGAAGCATTAATTGAACCTTGGATAGAAAGATTCTACAATAATTTTTTAATCAGCTTAAGTATAAAAGGATTAATTGCGCTCTCAATCAAGCCGGTTGAGTCGTTGGTTGAACGGAGTTTGCTCAAAAAAGAACGCGCACGCACCCTGAAAACTTCCGAAATAAGAGCTTAGGAACTATTCTTAGCATTGTTATTCAATTCATTTTCAGAATCTAAAATTTTTTAATAATTTTGACCGCTTATTAATTCTGTTTTTATTAGACTCAGGAATTGACATTTCTACGAAATCGCTCCCCATTAAAAGCGAATGGTAGAATATTTTATTTATTTAAAAAGCACAGCATGAAAACAGTTCAATTGCACGACAAAAAATTTTCTGTTTCTATCGAAGCAGACAAAATCGATAAAGCCGTTCAGGTAGTTGCCGATAAAATAAACCGAGATTACGATGGCAAAAAGCCGCTGTTTTTAATTGTACTGAACGGCGCTTTTATGTTTGCGTCTGATTTGCTTAAAAAAATAGACATCGACTGCGAAATCAGTTTTGTTAAGCTATCGTCCTATGCCGGAACACAATCCACTCACATCGTTCGCGAACTGATTGGTTTGGATGAAGCTTTGACAAATCGGTATGTGATTGTTGTGGAAGACATTATTGATACGGGAATCACTATGGACAATACCATTCAGAAACTAATGCATTTGCAAGCTGCCGATGTCAAAATTGCCACGCTTCTTTTCAAACCAAATGCTTTTGAAAAAGACTTTACCATTGATTATATCGGACTGGAAATCCCCAATGATTTTATTGTAGGGTACGGTTTGGACTACGACGGATTAGGCAGAAACTTGCCCGATATCTATAAAATTATCGAATAAGACACATCAAACATCAAATAAATTCTATCACTATAAAACAGCTAAAATGTTAAATATTGCATTGTTTGGACCTCCCGGTGCCGGTAAAGGAACGCAATCTAAAATGTTGCTCGAGAAATACAAACTGACCTACATTTCAACAGGAGATATGCTACGTCAAGAAATTGCCGATGGCTCTAAACTTGGGTTGTTGGCCAAGTCTGTCATCGAAAAAGGAGGATTGGTCTCCGACGAAATTATCGTTCAACTCATCGAAAAAAGAATTGTTGACGAGCCAACTTCCAATGGAATTCTATTCGACGGTTTCCCAAGAACTACTGTTCAAGCCTATATTCTCGATGGATTAATGCTTCGATTAAAAACAACACTTACCTGCATGATAAGCCTGGAAGTTCCGCGTCAAGAACTTGTTTCTAGAATGATGGAGCGTGCAAAATTATCAGGAAGAAGTGACGATAATGAAGACGTTATTCAGTTTCGACTTCGCGAATACGACGAGAAAACCAAACCGGTTGCCGATTTTTACAATGCAAAAGGAAAATATCAAGTGATTAACGGACTGGGAGATATCAAAACGATTTTTCAGTCTATAACCACGGTTATTCAACAAACCTTGCGTAAAACTTGGATTAATGTTGTTCTTTATGGGCCTCCCGGTTCCGGAAAAGGAACTCAAGCTTTAAAGCTTGCCGAAAAATACAACCTTGTTTATATCTCGACAGGGAAAATGCTAAGGGCCGAAATAAAAAAGAATACTGAAATAGGGAAAAGAGCCACTCCATTTATGGAAAAAGGAGAAATAGTACCCGATGAAATAGCTATTACTCTTATAGAAAGACGCATCAATGAACACCCAGACGCGAATGGATTTATTTTTAAAGGATTTCCGAGAACCATTGTTCAAGCCTATATTTTAGATGGGCTGTTGCTCAAACTGAACCAAAGCGTTAGCGTAGCAATTGGAATGGAAATACCCACTCTTGAATGTTTTAAACGCTTAAGTGCGCGCGGAAAAACCGAAAACAAGCGTTCTTACGATGCAAGTATGGAGCTTATTATTAATCGTTTAGACGAATTTACGAACAGAACGAAATCCGTTGGCGACTATTACGAAAAACAAAGAAAATTTTCCATTGTTGATGGGCTTGGATCGCATGAAGAAGTTTTTGATCGACTCACTGAAACAATGGATAAAGCATTATTGCAGAGTCGTTAATTGATTTAAAAATTTAAAGCCGTGAATTCAAACTTCGTCGATTACATCAAAATATACTGTCGCTCCGGAAAAGGAGGCGCAGGAGCCGTTCATTTTCGGAGAGAGAAATACATTGCCAAAGGCGGCCCCGATGGCGGAAATGGCGGAAAAGGAGGCGATATCATTGTGGTAGGTAACAAAAACCTATGGACATTGCTTCATTTGCGCTATACACGTCATCTTTATGCCGAGGAAGGGAAAAATGGAAGTTCGGCATGTAGCACCGGCGCCGACGGATTGGATTCCTTGCTCGAATTGCCGTTGGGAACTATCTGTAAAGATTATAATACCGGCGAAATTCTTTGCGAAGTAATCGAACATGGCGAAAGACACGTTCTTTTGCCTGGCGGAAGAGGCGGAATGGGCAACGAACATTTCAAAACATCCACCCATCAAGCTCCCGACTATGCCCAGCCGGGAGAACCTATGGAAGAAAAGGAAATTTTGTTGGAATTGAAAATTCTTGCCGACGTAGGATTGGTTGGTTTCCCAAATGCAGGAAAATCTACCTTATTGTCGGTACTTTCGTCGGCCAAACCTCAAATTGCCGATTATCCTTTTACAACCTTGGTCCCCAATTTGGGAATTGTTAGCTACCGCGACAACTTATCTTTTGCTATGGCCGATATTCCTGGAATCATTGAAGGCGCGCACGAAGGAAAAGGATTGGGATTGCGCTTTTTGCGCCACATCGAGCGAAATGCAATTTTATTATTTTTAGTTCCGGCAATTTCAGACAATGTTCTAAAAGAGTACGAAATCCTGCTCAACGAATTGCGGCAATTTAATCCGGAACTTTTAGACAAAGACAGATTGCTTGCCATTTCTAAATCGGATTTGCTCGATCGGGAGTTAGAGGAAATGATAAGCGCAGAGCTTATTGGAATTCCTCACCTTTTTATTTCGTCGGTTGCTCAAAAAGGACTTACCAAATTGAAAGATGAAATTTGGACATTATTTACCAAAAACGACTAATCATGTTCGATTTCTTGCCGGAATGGGATAAGCACTTGTTTTTGCTTTTAAATGGCATTCATAACGGCTTTTTCGATTTCATAATGTGGTGGTTGAGCAACAAAATAATATGGGCACCATTCTATTTGGTGTTGTTGTTTTTGCTTGTGCGAAAATATGGTTGGGAATCCATTGCATTGATTCTAAGCCTCGCCATTTTGATTGCTCTTTCTGATCAAGCTTCCGGATTTATTAAGGATTTGGTGGCAAGGCCGCGCCCGAGTCATTCGCCCGCAATACAGGATCAGGTTTACACTTTAAACGGATACCGAGGAGGAAACTATGGTTTTGTAAGTTCGCATGCGGCAAATAGTTTTGCCTTGGCATTTTTCTTGTCCTATTTCTTAAGATCGACATACAAATTCTTGCCCTTTGTTTTATTTGGATGGGCTTTTGCGGTCGCTTACAGCCGAATATATTTGGGTGTTCATTATCCCGGAGATGTAATTGTAGGCGCTGTTTTAGGCGTTTCTCTGGCTTGGATTGTTGTTTGGGCTTACAAAATATTTAGAAAATATTCCTGTTTTTCAAAACAATGCTGAAATGAGCCCATTGGAAGAAAAATACAACATCGCTATTGTTTATGAAGATAATCATCTGATAATTATCAACAAAAAACCCTCTCAAATTGCCCAAGAAGATAAAACGGGCGATGTTCCTCTTACTACAATACTGAAAGCCTATTTAAAAGAAAAATACAACAAACCCGGCAATGTATATTTGGGACTGGTTCATCGGCTCGATAGGCCAACCAGCGGATTGCTTGTATTTGCAAAAACCGACAAGGCCGGAAAGCGACTTTCGGAGCTTTTCAAAAACAGAGAATTGAGTAAGAAATATTGGGCGGTAGTTCAAAAGGCACCGCCACAATCAGAGGCTCTGTTACAAAATTATCTTAAAAAGAACGAGCAGAAAAACAAATCTTTTGTTGTAAACGAGAAAACTACAGGAGCAAAAAAAGCGGAACTTAAATACAAATACTTGCTCAGTAGCGACCGATACCATCTGCTAGAAATTGAATTGTTGAGTGGTCGTCATCACCAAATTCGTTGTCAGTTGGCGCATATTGGCTGCATCGTCAAAGGCGATGTAAAATACGGTTTCGATCGGGCCAACGACGACTTATCCATTCATTTACATTCCTATTCCATCGATTTTATACATCCAGTCAAAAAAGAGCCCATGCACTTTTTGGCAAAACCACCCGAAGATCCCATTTGGAATTATTTTTGGAAATCGATCAATGGTAATCTTTAATCTCGTCTATTCGCTCTGCCGAAATAATTCCTTGAATGGAATTGATATTTTTAATTAACTTCTTTAAAGTATTGTTGTTCGAAACATACAGCGTAATTGTTCCACTGGCTGTTCCGCCTGAACTACGAATATGGAAAGTTCGGATATTGATGTTGTATTCTTTGGTGATGACACTCACAATAGAGGCAATTAATCCGAAAGAATCTTTGCCGCTTAATTTTATCCCGGCCAAAAATCCAATACTTTCTCCTGCATTCCATTTTGCTTTGATGATCTGATTGCCAAATGTCGACATCAAAGAAATGGCCGTATCGCAATTGGTCCGGTGAATCTGAATGGGTTTGCCGGGCAAATTGATTCCGATCACATCGTCGCCGGGAATAGGATTGCAGCACGACGATACAGCATATTTAATGTCTTTGATGTTTTTGTCGAGCAACAAATTGTCCGGATTCCTATTTATTTCTTCTTGCAAAATATTCTGCAAGTTTTTATTCAATTCGTGTTTGGGGCGCCAAAAAGGAACGTATTTTTTCCAGTTAAATCCTTCTATTACCTGAAAGCAATCACGAACAGTATTTTCGTTTATAATTCCTCTTGCTACTCTAATGTAAAACTCTTGCCTAGATTGACAATTGAGATAAATAAATAACTTTTGCCGGTTTTCTTTGGTGTTTTCGATTTTTAAAGTCGAAAATATGGCAGTCAGTTGTTCTTTCCCTTTATCAGCCTCTTTTTTCTTCACGTCTTTGAGGGCGGCTTTCAAGCAGCTTTTGGCTCGGGCCGTTTTTAAATATCCATACCATTCTTCGCTAAACGAAGGCGTGTCGGAGGTTAAAATTTGCACCTGGTCGCCTTGGTTCAATACATAATCCAAAGGGACAACTTTGTGGTTCACCTTTGCTGCGATGCATTTATTTCCAATTTCCGAATGAATGCTGTAAGCGAAATCGAGCGCAGTGGCTCCCATTGGTAGATTTCTTACCTCGCCTTTTGGTGTAAAAACCATTATTTCTTTTGAAAATAAATTCAGCTTAAAGTCGCTCATAAAGTCCAAAGCATCTGCTTCGCTGCCTTGTAAGAGTTCGCGCACTTTTTCCAACCAGCTATCCAGACCGCTTTCCACTTTCGGATTGTCCGATTTGTATTTCCAATGGGCGGCATACCCTTTTTCGGCTATCTCATCCATTCGGGCTGTTCGAATTTGCACTTCAACCCACCTACCGGATTTGCTCATCACGGTAGTATGTAAAGATTCATATCCATTGGCTTTTGGTGTCGAAATCCAATCTCTAAAACGTTGTCGGTTGGGTAAATAATAATCCGTAACGATGGAATATACATTCAGACAAACGCTTTTTTCCGTTTCTACTGGCGTATCAATAATAATTCGAACTGCAAAAACATCAAATATTTCGTTAAAAGGAACTCCTTTGGTTTTCATTTTATTCCAAATGGAAGAAATGGATTTTTCCCTATCAACAATGCTGTACTTAATTCCTTGTCGGTCTAATTCTGTTTTGATGGGCTTAACAAAACTTCGTATAAACTTCTTTCGTTCGGCACTCGAATCTCTCAAGTGAGTGATGACAGCTTGAAAGGCATCTGGATCGGTATATCTTAATGCCAGATCCTCCAATTCGCTTTTGACGGCATACAAACCCAAACGGTGGGCAAGAGGAGCGTAAAGAAAAGTAGTTTCGGAAGCAATTTTGAGTTGTTTTTCCTTTGTCATCGCCTCCAAAGTGCGCATATTGTGCAATCGGTCGGCCATTTTGATTAAGATTACGCGTACATCGTCGGAAAGAGTGAGAAGCAAGCGCTTAAAATTTTCGGCCTGCATAGATTCGACCGGTTGGCTGCCAAGAATCTCTTTCATCTTTGTCAATCCGCGTATAATCTGCTCTATTTTTTCTCCAAACAAGGAGCGGATATCGTCGAGTGTATAATCGGTATCTTCTACAACATCGTGCAACAAAGCACTAATGATCGATTTTGTGCCAAGCCCAATTTCATTCACACAAATAAGAGCGACTCCCAACGGATGAAAAATATAAGGCTCTCCACTTTTCCGACGCATTCCCTGATGGGCTTCGCTGGCTACTCTAAACGCTTTCATTATCAATTTCCGATCGCGCTCTTTGGTGGCTTCCTTAGGACGCCAAGCTTTCATCAATGCACGATATTTATTTTTGATCAATCGCGCTTCCGCTTCCGGATCGATAATGTAATTAAAATTAGTCGTCTTCGCCATAAGTGGTGTTTGAAACAAAAATAAATATTTTTAATGTCTCTTCCTTAATTAATTCATTCAATTTTATTTTGAAATTTTGTATCCTTGTAAAAAATGATTCTGAAGCCTTGAAATATGTCGACATTCATACGCACGGAAATTGGAATGCTGAAATTTTGCAAATAAAAAATTTTACTCTTTCCGAAGCCAATACGATATTCGAAAACGGATTTTATTCCTTTGGCATTCACCCTTGGTATATTCTGGAAATAGATTTTCAATCGGAAGAGCGAAAGTTAGAAAGTAAAATTATTCAGAAAAACTGCTTGGCCATTGGAGAATGTGGCTTGGACAAAATTTGCAACATCGGTTTTTCGAATCAAATGCGCTTTTTCGAGATGCAAATTCAGCTCTCCGAAAAACTCGAAAAACCACTTATTTTGCATATCGTAAAAGCATTTAATGAATTGATGGCAATTAGGAAAAAGTCGAAGGCGCAACAAGCTTGGATAGTGCATGGATTTGGCGGTAGCGTTGAACTTGCTCGTCAGCTAACAGACATGGGGCTTTATCTTTCTTTTGGTCACCAACTAAAAAATGAGTTTTCAAAAGCCAGCAAAACCATCAAATCGATCCCACTCAATAAATTGTTTTTAGAAACAGATACTCGTGAAGTTTTGATCGAAGAAATCTATCATATAGCAGCTCTTAGAATTGGCATCGAAGAAGGAGAATTGAAAAAGCAATTGTTTTCGAACTTTTTGGAGGTGTTTCCCGACCAAAAACGAAAGTTAATGAGCTAAACTCGGCATGTTTTTTGCTTTTCATAATCCATAGATCGAATACTTAGCGTTCTTTTCTTTCCTATAAAATTGTATTTTAATAGATCGACAGACCTAAAAATCAAAAAATTGTAATAATATTGCAAAGTGCTTTTTGAAGCTCGAAAATGAAATGATATAAACAACACAATGACCTGAATTTTAATTTAAAGACATGAATATTCAAGACAATTTAAAGTACACAAAAGACCACGAATGGGTTTTGCTTAACGGGGATGAGGCGTTGATTGGAATCACAGATTTCGCTCAAGGCGAACTTGGCGACATTGTATTTATCGAAGTGGAAACCTTAGGCGAAGCTTTAGAAAAAGAAGAGGTTTTTGGAACCATCGAAGCTGTAAAAACAGTTTCAGATTTGTTTATGCCTCTGTCGGGAGAAGTTATCGAATTTAACGATGCCTTGGAAGCAACCCCAGAATTGATCAATACAGATCCATACGGAAAGGGATGGATTATCAAGGTTAAAGCGAGCAATCTGGATGAAGTGAAAGAATTGCTTAGCAGCGAAGAATACCGCGAAATGGTGGAAGGATAAACTGAAAAAATAGAAAATCAGTTTTTTTGTGAATGCCTTTTGGTGTTAAGGAATTTATTAATAATTTAGCGCCTTTAAATTGAGGCCTAAAGCTTAAAAAAGCAATATTATGGAACAGAAAGTATCTGACAAAGCAAATTTAGAGAACAAAAGGACTTTGTTCTTGGAATTTGGTTTTGTAATTGCGCTCGCGTTGACTTTCTTTGCTTTTGAATACAGATCGTATGACAAAGTAGAATATGCCAACTTGGAGCGTGTTGCGGATGACACTCCTGAAGAGATTATCCCCATTACAGAACAAAAAGTAAAACCACCCCCACCACAACCTCCTCCACAAGTTACAATTATCAACGTTGTAAAAAACGATGTAGTGGTTGAAAACGACATCACTATTGATGTTGAATTTGACGAAAACATGGAAGTTGCCGAATATCAATTTGTGAAAGAAGAAGAGGAAATTGAAGAACAGCAAATTTTCTTGGTCGTTGAGGAAATGCCTGAATTTCCGGGAGGAGACGCCAAAATGTACGAATTTATTGGTAAAAACATCGAATATCCTCGTATGGCAAAAGAAAGCGGAATCAGCGGTCGTGTATTTGTAACATTTGTGGTAGAACGCGATGGAAAAGTAACCGATGTTCAAGTAATTCGCGGAATCGGTGGCGGTTGCGACGAAGAAGCCATTCGTGTTATCAAAGCAATGCCTAAATGGAATGCAGGAAAACAACGTGGAAAACCGGTTCGGGTACAATATCGGATGCCGATAAAATTCACCTTGCAATAAAAAACACAACCCCGCTCGTCGGGGTTTTTTTATGCCTTTTTTTCGAAATAATCTACAACGATCTTTGCCTTGGCCATTCCAATTTCCTTTGAAATGAGTTCTTTGTCGATTGTTTTTAGCTTTGCTACTGAACCAAATTTCCGAAGAAGGAGTTCTGCTGTTTGAGCTCCAATGCCTTTGATTTGCGTAAGCTCTGTTTTTATTGTTCCCTTTTCGCGCTGATTGCGATGATGTGTAATGCCAAAACGGTGCGCTTCGTCGCGCAATTGCTGAATCAGTTTCAGACTTTCCGATTTTTTATTGATATACAAAGGAAAAGAATCGTCGGGGAAATAAATTTCTTCCAATTTTTTGGCAATGCCAATGATGCTAATTTTTCCCCTCAGATTGAGTACTTCTAAGCTTCTTACCGCTGCACTCAACTGGCCTTTTCCTCCATCTACAACAATTAGTTGGGGAAGCGATTGCTGTTCTTCGACGAGCCGTTTGTAACGCCGATAGATTATCTCTTCCATGGAGTGAAAATCGTCGGGACCGACGACAGTTTTGATATTGAAATGCCGATACTCATTTTTGTTGGGTTTCGCATTCTTGAACTGAACCATGGCTGCAACAGGATAATCGCCCTGAAAGTTGGAGTTGTCGAAACATTCTATTATTTCCGGAAGCTCGTTCAAATGCAAATCGCTTTGCAACTGTTTCAATATCCGATTGCTGTGCCGGTTTGGGTCAACTAAATCCTTGCGTTTTTGTCGCTCGAGCTGATAAAAGCGAGCATTTCGCGTGGACAGATCGAGCAAGTTTTTTTTATCACCTTTTCGGGGAATGGTGAGCCGAACGTTTGGAAAAGGAAAATCCAATTTAAAAGGCAAGATGATTTCTTTGGCGCCACTGCCAAAACGGGAATACAATTCGGCTATCGCCAATTCCAATAGCTGAACGTCGCTTTCTTCGAGGCGTTTTTTCAGCTCAATGGTGTGTGTTTGAACAATGGCTCCGCCGATAATTTTTAAGAAATTCACAAATGCGCCCTCTTTTTCCGGAACAAATGAAAAGACATCTACATTGCTGATCTTTGGATTTACCACCATCGACTTACTGCGGTAAAGTGTAAGCACATCTATCTTTTCTTTAACAATTTGAGCCTTTTCATATTCCAGGGCATCTGCATAAGTCATCATTCGCTTTTTCAAATTGGCAAGAAGCGAAACAATATCGCCTTTAAGAATATTTTTTATCTCCTGAATATTTTCCAAATAATCTGTTTCGCTTTGTTCCGAAACACAAGGGCCTAAACATTTTCCGAGATGATAATCCAAACAAACTTTAAATTTTCTGGCAGCAATATTTTGGGTATTGAGATTGAGTTTGCAATTGCGAATAGGATAAAGCTGCCGGATTAAATCCAAAACAGTTGTCATCATTTTTGAAGAGGCGTAAGGTCCAAAATAATCGCTCCCATCGTTGACAAAGGTTCTGGTTGAAAAAACGCGCGGGAAATTTTCGTTTTTAACACAAATCCATGGAAAGGTTTTGTCGTCTTTGAGCAAAATATTGTAGCGTGGTTGGTATTTTTTGATTAGGTTGTTTTCGAGCAATAAAGCATCCATTTCAGTATCAACAACCATAAATTCAATGCGGGCAATTTTAGCAACCAATACACGCAATTTCCCGCTGGCAGTCTTCTCTTTGTTGAAATAAGAGGCAACTCTTTTCTTTAGATTCTTTGCTTTTCCAACATAAATTATCTTCTCCTCAAGATCGAAATACTGATACACGCCCGGCGATGATGGCAAACTGCTTATTTGAAGACGTAGTTGTTCTGATTGTTTTTTCTCAACACCCATATTACACGAAATTAAATAAAAAACAGAAAGCTATTTCCTTGAGTTAGCCTTTTTTAAATCCGTCCCAGCCTTGAGCTGTTAGGGGAATCACTTCGCCTGTATTGCTGATAAGATTTCGCGCAGAAACCTCATCGCTCATGTGGCCAATGATGTAAAATTCTCCTTTTCCGTTTATCTTTTCAAAATCAGGCAAACTCACCGTAAACAAGAGTTCATAATCCTCTCCGCCATTTAAAGCACAGGTAATGGGATGAATATTAAAAAGTTCGGCTACATCAACTGTTTGAGGATCGATTGGTATTTTATCTTCATAAATAGAGCAGCCTAAGCTCGACTCTTCGCAAAGATGAAGAGCTTCGGAAGCTAAGCCGTCTGAAATATCAATCATGGAGCTTGGAATTAAATCCATTTCGGCAAAGCGATCAACCATATCTACTCTGGCTTCGGGACGCAATTGGCGTTCCAAAACATATTCGTATCCATCTAAATCGGGTTGAAGAGTTGGGTCTTTCTTAAACAATTCTTTTTCGCGTTCGAGCAAAAGCAATCCGGCATAGGCCGCGCCTAAATCGCCACTCACAACGATTAAATCGCCTGCTTTTGCAGTGCTTCTTTTCACAATTTTATTTTCTTCGGCAGCGCCCAAAACGCTAATCGATAGAATCAATCCACTTGTACTGCTGCTAGTGTCGCCACCAACTAAATCAACTTCGTATTTTTCGCAAGCCAACTGCATTCCGGCGTATAATTCCTCCAAAGCCTCTACCGAAAATCGATTGGAAACAGCTAGGCCAACGGTTATTTGAGTTGGTTTTGCATTCATAGCAGCAATATCGGAAAGGTTCACCATTACAGCCTTATAGCCCAAATGCTTCAGTGGCATATAACTCAAATCGAAGTGAATGCCTTCTACCAACAAATCGGTGGAAAGCAGAACTTTATTTTGTTCAAAATTGAGAATAGCTGCATCGTCACCAACGCCAAGCAATGTCGATTTTTGCCGAAGGCGGATATTTTTTGTAAGTCGGTTTATCAATTTAAATTCACCCAAATCGGCCAATTCGGTACGTTTTTGTCTATTCTCAAACATAATAAAGTTTTTAATTTGAAGCAAAAGTACAAAAAATGCCTCGTTTATAGGTGATGATTGTTGAGGCTTTTCCCTAAACGCCGTCCTCGCATCGAGAGGCTAATTAGCAAAAACAAAACCGCAACAAAAGACGAAATTCGTCCTAAATAATCTCCATACCTAACATAAAAAGTAATTGTATTATTGGCGTTGATAATCGCTTTGCGTGCGTCTTGTTTCCAATAATCCGTCTTTTCGATCAAATCGCCACGCTGGTTTACAAAACAAGAAATGCCAGTATTGGCCGAACGCGCAATACTCCGACGTGTTTCTATGGCTCTCAGGGAGGAAAACATTAAGTGCTGTTTATAACCCGAAGTATTGCCCCACCAGCCATCGTTGGTAATTATAAAAAGGATTTCGGCTCCATTTTGAACAAAACCGCTCACAAACTCGCCATAAACCGATTCGTAACAAACCATTGGCCCAACTACAAATTGTTTGTCGGCCGAATGAAAAACTTTTCGTTCTGTATCATAACCCAAACTACCAACAGTACCGCCCAAATCGAAAGCAATTTCCTGCAATGGAGCCAAAAGTTTTTGAAAGGGCATCATTTCGGCGCCGGGGACAAATTTCGATTTATGATAATGCTCTCTAATATCGAGTCTGTTCAATAATAGGGCAGTGTTGTATTCGTCGTAAATCAATCCCGATTTTGTTGTTCGGGCTGTATTGGTTGGTTCTTTCAGAAATTTATATGTCGATGCTCCAATTATCAGATTTAGGTTTGGGTAATTGGCCAAATAGTCTTTCAAAATGGGGATAGAAACGCCATTGGATTCTAAACTTGCCGAAAAATTAAAATCAGGCTCTTGCAAATGTTCTTGAATAGCCGATTCGGGGGCAATCAGAAAATCGGTATTTGCATCGATAAGCGGTTTGCTAAGTCGAATAATCCGATTTAACACTTCTTGAGGAGGAGCATCGTATTGTTCGCTATAAGGGTCCATATTTGGCTGAACCACAACAATCGACACCGGATTGTTTTTTTCGGAATACGAAATATAGCGAAGGTAAGAAAACAGCAGCGGAGCAATGATAAGCGTTCCAATGCCGGCACTCAGCAAAAGCAGTTGTTTGTTTTTTCGAAGCGTGAAAAGCGGTATCAATTTAAAGAAACCAATATTGATGAGCAAAATCCAAAGGCTTCCACCCAAAATTCCGGTGTATTCGTACCATTGAATCAAGGATGGATATTTTGCGAAAGCATTTCCGAGATTTAACCATGGAAACGACAACTGCCAGTCGAAATGAAAATATTCGAAAGCAATCCAATACACGATCAGAATAAAATACATTGGATTTTTTTTGTCGAAAATATTTTTAGTCCAAGAGTACAGCCCAAAAACGCTTGCCATAAAAAAAGCGTTGAGCACGATGGCCAGGAGGGCGCCAAAATCCGAAGCATTCCAAATCCACCAAACGCTGATTGCATGCCAAACAATAAAAGCGAGATAGGCGTATAAAAACACTCGCCATACTTTTGCTCCCTGAATATCTTTGGCAATTGTTTCTTCTACAATGAACAGCGGAACAAAAGCAATAAACAATACAAACGGAATTCCGTTTGGAGGCCATCCCAAGCCAAATAGAACTCCGGAAGTGAGTGTAAGAACAAGATTTTTAAATCGATTCATGGAGGCAAAAGTAGAAAAGGTTTTTTAATTTACACAGATTACTTTGTTTTAGCCAGATAGGAAAGTGAGCCGATTGTGTTTTCGTCGTTTGCTAATTCAGCTTCGCTTTCTTTAACAAACATTTTTCGAAACGATTGAAAAGACTTTCGACTTCTAAATTGACAACCAACTCGCTTTTCTCGACTATTGAATGCTATGCGAATAGCTAACGCCTCGCTTTTGCAATCCGGCCAGCATAAAGTCGACGGCTTTTTTATTCTTCGCTAAAAACTCCGGCGCATTGATTCCTATTTCGTTGTATATCCCGGCATCCATCAGTCGCAATGCCACCGTGGCGGTATAACCCGTAGTTCTTGCCATCGAATGAATCCCCGTAAGCGGATCGTGTTCGTCGTATAGGTCGAAAACATGCGTTTGTGATTTCCCGTCTTTTATTCCCGAGATGAGAATTTGCATCACGGTGAGGTCGCGGTCACCGTCTTTCAATTTCCATTGGTCGAAAAGAATATCGGAAGTCAAATCGATTGGGCGAATCCATTTCCCATCAATCATTCTTTCTTCAGTATCGAAAAAACCACTGTCGCGAAGTAATTTAATCTTGTCGATGTAGGCAGGATATCGCAAGGTTTTTTCAATCATATTGGGCACATCGAGCGTGGTCATCAAAGAGCGCAAACCATCGCTATTAAATGCTTCTAAATCGCCAGCGCCCGGAAACCGGAGTATTTCAGCATCTGTTAAAGCTGCTTTTACAACCATTTGGCCATTTCTGATAAAACGAGCCGGAC
>DYSK01000126.1 GCA_020718315.1 Draconibacterium orientale | reverse complement strand
GTTTTCGTGATCGAACACTCCAAAAAATATTCCTTTGCCAATCATCCTCATTTTTTCGATCACCGAAACTATGGCAGCGTAAATTTCAGTTTTTTTAAGCGCGAAAACACTTAACGAAACAATTCATCCGGCTTGGTGTTTTTGGCCTTATCGCGTTGGATCAAATAATCGAAAAAACGATCAATGTCTTCATGCGGCTTTTTGGCCGGATAAAGCAAAATTTTCCCTTCTCGGTCCAAAAGAATATACAACGGAAAACTGCGCACTTTATAGGTATTTAGCAAATTAAAATTGTTGGCAAACAATAATTTGTCCCAAGGTGTATTGGGCAACTGACTGAGTTTGTTTTGTCCGTTTTTGGTGTAATTTACTAACACACTCACAAAAGCAATGTCGTTTCGGTATTTTTCGTTCAGCATTCGAATTGCAGATAAATCTTGCTCGCAAGCCTGACAATTGTCGGAAATAAAAAACAGATAAACGTACTTTCCTTGGTAATAGGTCAGATTTTTGACTGTACCGGCAGTTGATTTAAGCTCCAACGAGGGAGCCAACATACCTGTTTTCAAGGCAGTTAATTGATTCAAAACGGCCACTCCTATTTTCTTATGTTCTTTAAATTTGCTTTGTAAGGCGATTGATTTGATCAGAGAGCCGACTTTTACCGAATCAAAATCTTTGTTGTAATAGATTTCTTTTAATGCATTCAAAAGCACCAATTCGCGCAATCGCTCTTGCACCAAAACCGGGTCTTTTCCTACAAAATCCATAAGCTGAGCAAGATTCTTTAGGGTGCGCATCAAATCCACAAATTCGTGATAGTTGATTGTTCGTTTGCCCGATGAAAAATATTGATTGAAATAATGCTGAAAGAAAAGCATATAGCTTGAATTGTTGTACAAAACGGGTTTGTTTTGAAAATATGTTTCGCCAAGGGTTTTGTCGGAAACGGTTTGAGAGGCATATTTCAGATCGGCAAATTGATAGGCGATATAATCTTTGAAAAAAGCCTGTTCATGCTCACTCAAACTTTTTGTTTCACTTCGTTTTTTTTCGATTTCCTGTTCGAAGGCACCTAACAGTTTTGCATCTCTATTTTTGTACAAAGCGATGAAATTAGTCTCCAAAAAATCGCCAAATTCATAGTTAAAATTATCAATCACTTCGTTGAGTTCGTTTTTTTCGTTCCAAACAATGTGCAATGGATTTTGCTCAGCAAGCGCACTTTTGGGAAGTACTTCAATATTATCAATTGTTAGGTGATACGATTTTCCGGCTTGAGCATAAAACGAAAATGATTGATTTCCAATGTTTAAAAATACTTCCTGAATATCGGCTATCTCGAAACCCAATTGAAAAAGTTCGTCCGACTTTATTTCTTCCATATCCAGAATGCTTTCCTGGAAACTGATTTGATCGGTATAAGTGTTCAAGCGAATAAGCAAACCACTGCCACGGATTGCTTTTCCATTGATAAATGTGGGCAAAGCAGAAACATCTGCTATGAAAAGAAGAAATGAAAAAAAGATCAGTTTTTTTAGATATTGAAGCATGGGAGATTTTTAAAGATTGATTTTAAACATTGCAACTGCCAACACACATTATTGTTGAAGAAAAGGAAGAATGGCTGCAGGAACAAATTTTCGAACATCGCCTTTGTAGCGCAAGATATCGCGAACAATGGAAGAATTAAGCGCCGTATGTTCGGGTTGGGTAAGCAAAAAAACGGTTTCAATATCTTCTTGCAATTGTTTGTTTATTTGCCCAATACTGCGTTCAAATTCAAAATCGGCCGATGTACGCAATCCGCGCAAAATAAAACCGGCATTTACTTGTTTACAAAAATCGATTGTTAGGCCGGAATAACTCTGCACGCTCACTTTTTCGGCATCGGCAAAAACTGCCTGAATCATATTTATTCGTGTTTCTAAATCAAAATAATTGCTTTTGAGCGTATTTACGCCAATGGCCACAATCACTTTATCGAATAGTGGCAAAGCCCTGCGAATAATCGAAGCATGCCCACAGGTGATGGGATCGAAAGAACCCGGAAATACAGCTATTTTTTTCATTTTATTCATTTATATCGTACCAACTTGCATACATTGAATAAGATTCGGAGATTCTATTGACTTCCCCTTTGAGCAACTGTTCATCAATATCTTTAATTTTTTTTGCCGGAACGCCCGCCCAAACGCTTCCCGATAAAATATGAGTTCCTTTTGAAACAACGGCTCCGGCGGCTATGATCGAATTGCTTTCCACCACTACATCGTCCATCAAAATAGCGCCCATTCCAACCAAAACGTTGTCGTGTATAGTACAACCATGAACAATGGCATTGTGAGCAATCGAAACATTGCTGCCAATGGTTACAGCCGCTTTTTGGTAAGTACAATGAATGATTGCTCCGTCCTGGATATTTACATTATTCCCAATTCTGATGCTGTGAACATCGCCACGAACAACCGCATTGAACCAAACGCTGCAATTTTCGCCCATCACCACATCGCCTACGAGTGTAGCATTATCGGCCAAAAAACAATTTTTCCCAATACTTGGCAAAACGCCTTTCACTTTTAGAATAAGAGCCATGCTGAAATTTTGTCAAAAATAAGGAAATTTGAACAGCTTACTTTATAATGTTTAAATTTGTAGAATGAAAACGCCTCCATTTTTAAAAGAAGGAGACCAAATTGGATTGGTTTCGCCGGCTCGCAAAATTAGCATGAACGAAATCCGCACTGCCGTTAAGATGCTGCAAAGTTGGGGATTGGAACCTGTATTTGGGCAACATATTTTTGCTCAAGAAAATCAATTTGGTGGAAGCGACAGACAAAGAGCACAAGATTTTCAAAATTTTCTGGACAATCCGGAGATAAAAGCCATTCTAAGCACGCGTGGCGGATATGGAAGTGTTCGCTTAATTGACAAACTGAATTTCGATTTTTTTAAACAACACCCAAAATGGCTTATTGGATATTCCGATTTTAGCGTTTTTCATAGTCATGTGCATGCCAACTTTAAAATTGAAAGCCTTCATGCAACCATGCCCATCAATTTTCCTTTAGATGCTGCACCAACAAATGCAACGGAAAGTCTGCGAAAAGCTTTGTTTGGAGTTTTAGATGTGCATCATTTTTATCCCACAAAAGTTTTGCGTCCCGGAAATGCAAAAGGTGTTTTGGTGGGCGGGAATCTTTCTATCTTATACAGTTTGATGGGCTCCGTTTCTGATATGGATTTGAAAGATAAAATTCTTTTTATAGAAGATCTTGACGAATATCTTTATCATATCGACAGGATGATGATAAACCTAAAACGGGCAGGAAAACTAAAACATTTGGCTGCTTTGATAGTGGGCGGAATGAATGATATGCGCGACAACTCCATTCCGTTTGGAAAATCAGCCGAACAAATCATCGAAGAACATTGCAGCGAGTATAAGTTTCCTGTTGTTTTTGGTTTTCCTGCCGGCCATATTGCCGACAATAGAGCATTGATTTTGGGAAGAATTGTTTCGCTCAAAGCAAATTCGACGGAATCTATTCTTTCGTTCTAAATTCAACCAAATTTACATTCTAAAGTTTGTAGAATATGATAGAACAACACGAATTGGGAAAGAAAGGCGAGGAATTTGCAGTACATTTTCTGGTTTCGAAAGGATTTAAAATATTAGAAAAAAATTGGCGATTTCTGAAGGATGAAGTAGATATCATTGCCCAAGACAAAGATATTTTAGTTGTTGTAGAAGTAAAAACACGCAGCAGCGCCTATTTTGGCGAGCCTTTTACGGCTGTAACACGCAAAAAACAATCCTTTCTTATTCGGGCAGCCAATGCCTACATCGAAAAAAATAATGTGAACCTGGAATGCAGATTTGATATCATTTCCATCGTTTTTGCCGAAAAAAAACATCAAATCGAGCACATTTCGGATGCGTTTTATCCCCAATAATTTTCTCACTACTCCTTCCTAAACAAATTGTATTTTTGCACAATGCACAATCAATTAATCGATTTTATAAACAAAGAAAACCTAGTTGCTCAGGGCGAAAAAGTGCTTTTAGCTGTAAGCGGTGGGATTGATTCTGTTTTGATGTGTCAGTTGTTTTCGCTTGCCGGTTTTCCGTTTGCTATGGCTCATTGCAATTTCAAGCTTCGCGGCAAAGAATCGGATGGCGATGCCCAACTGGTCGAAAGTTTGGCCAAAAAGCTTTCCGTTCCCTTTCATCTTAAAATTTGTGATGCAGCCGCCTATGCGAAAGAAAAAAAGTGCTCCATCCAAATGGCCGCACGCGATTTGCGTTTTGCTTGGTTTGAAGAGTTGTGCAAAACAAACGACTATGCCGTTTATGCTACCGCTCATCATATCGACGACGCAATTGAAACTTTTTTTATTAATCAACTTAGAGGAACCGGAATTGCCGGATTGCATGGAATCAAACCCAAAAATGGCAAATTGATTCATCCGCTTTTGTTTACAAACAGAAAACAAATAACTGATTATGTTCGAGAAAACAATTTGGTTTTTAGAGAAGACTCTTCGAACAAAAAAATAAAATACCTGCGAAACAGATTACGGCAAAGTCTGATGCCTGTTTTGGAAGAAATTCAACCTAGTTATCGCGAAACATTTATGCAGAATATGCAGCGTTTCCAAGCTGCCGAGTCTGTTTATTTACAAAAAATAGAAGAAGAAAGGCAAAAGATTTTTCGTTTAGAAAAAGAAAACGTCGTGCTTTCTATCGCTGTTTTGAATAATTTATCCAATCCGGAAACGTATTTGTACGAGTTCTTAAAGCCTTTTGGTTTTTGTTTTCCGGCTACTCAAGAAATCTTAGCAGCCATTTCAAACAAAAGTATTGGTGCACAGTTTTATGCAAACGGCTATGTGCTCTTGGTAGATAGGGAAAATTTGATTTTAACAAAAAAACAAGCTCCGGCTGTAAAGGAATTTTTGATAGAGACCGAAACGGGCGAGCTAATCGAACCGCTTCAATTAAAATGGGATGTTTTAAATTTTTTCGAACTAGAGAAAAATCCAAACATCGCTTTGCTCGATTTTGAGAAATTGCACTTTCCTTTGGAAATTCGCAAATGGAAAATGGGCGATGTTTTCTTCCCATTGGGAATGACAGGAAAAAAGCACCTGAGCGATTTTTTTATCGACCTTAAATTGAATCGGTTTCAAAAAGAGAACACTTGGCTCTTGGTTTCAGAAAAAGAGATTGTATGGATTATCGGTTTG
>DYSK01000018.1 GCA_020718315.1 Draconibacterium orientale | reverse complement strand
TCGAAAAAACCTCCTCCAAGGTGCTGGTTATCGAAGGCTGGATTGATGATTTTGCCGTAGAAGATGCATTCGAAATCTATAATAATGAACAGTATGAATTAATTTTTACTACCGGTGGTCCTTTGGAAATTGGATATTTGGCAACTCATTTTGTTTCGACAGCCAATTTATGCAAACAAACGTTTATTCTTTTAGGAATGGACAGCAGTCGACTTGTGTCTGTCGCTCGAGACCATACATTGGAGGAACGTACTTACCATTCGGCTCTTGCCTTAAAAGAATGGCTGAAAGTAAACCGGCCGGATATCGAAAACTTCAATTTGGTTTCGTTGGGACCTCATAGCCGAAGAAGTTGGTTTTTATTTCAGAAAGCAATGCCTGAAAAAGTGATTGGTATCATTGCTATCCGCGACAAACGATTTTCTGCCAAACAATGGTGGAAGTCGAGCAAAGGAACGCGAACAATTTTGACAGAAACAATTGGCTATTTTTATGTGCTTTTTTTTATGTGATTGCTATAAATAGCTTTTTTAATGCATAATTGTTAAATTTGCAAGCAATACACTTCATGCTAAACCCAAGTAAAAGTGAAAATTAACGTCAAATATTTTTTGATTGTGGTGGCAGCAATCGCCCTTTCGAATTCGACTGTGCAGGCGCAGGAAAAAATTTCCTTTGTCGATAGTTTGAAACGCGAGGTTCAAAACAGTGCGAACGTGCAAACACAAATAGAGCTTCAAATGCAGTTGTGCTGGCTTTTGCGAAATCAAAACCCCGAAGCGGCTCTTCTGTATGGAAACCAAGCGTTGTCATTAATCGAAAGCAATCATCGCCACGAAAATTATCCTCAGGTCCTTAATTATCTTGGTGTAGTTCATCGAAACAAGGGCGATTACAGCTATGCATTAATCCTATATAAACAAGCTCTTGAGTGGGCCAATAAGACAAATAATCAAGTTCAATTGGGATACGCCCATAACAATATTGGCGGAATATATACCTTAAAAAATAGTTACCCCGAAGCCATAGATCAAATCGAAAAAGCCTTGAATATTTTCGAAAAGTTGGGCAAAACAGACGGAATTGGGTTTGCTTCGATAAATTTGGGAAATCTTTATCGACACCTGAAAAGCTATACCGAAAGTATGCGCTATTTTGATCGTGCGGAAGAAATAAAAATTCAACTGAATGATACCATTGGACTTTTGGTTGTGAAACAATTGAAAGCGGATATTTTCAAAGAACAAGGAAATATAAGCGAAGCAAAATCACTTTTCTTGGAATTAAGAAAAACCTATCAGCGCAACAACGACATCAAAGGACAAGCCATCGTTTTGAATGAGTTGGGATTGTTGGAATTGAAAAACAGTGCCTATTCGCAGGCACTCAAACTCTTGTTGGAAGCAGAAACCATCAATATTAAGATCGAAAACAAACAAGGATTGGCTTACAATTCTATTAATTTGGGGCTGGCCTATCACGGACTCAACCAAAATGATCAAGCCATTCAAAAATTAAATAAAGGATTGCTCCTAGGGAATCAGCTCGGCGATAAACAAATCGGACTCATGGCCTATCAAGCGTATTCACAGGTTTATGCCGACCTAAAAAATTGGAAATTGGCTTATCAGGCCAAAGAAAATTATTTGAAAGTTTATAAAGAAATATACAATTACGAACAATCGGAACAGATCAATGCGATTCGCGATAAATACTTATTCGAAAAGCAATCATTAGAGCAACAACTCCTAGAGGAAAGAAATCTCAACCTAGAGAAAGAGAATAAATTCACCGAAGGAAAATTCACCTTTCTTAAAATTGGCGCATTTGTATTGTTGGTATTTTTTCTCAGCATCTCCCTGCTTCTGTTTTTCTATTCTAGAAAGATACAAGAAGGCAAGGCAAGCAGTCTTTTGTTGAACAATCAAAATGCCGAATTGATTGAAGCCAATCATACCAAAGAGAAATTCCTTTCTATTATTGGACACGATTTGAAAAATCCTTTTAATTCTGTTTTGGGACTTTCCAATTTGATTATTGATCAATGGGGAACCTTGGACGATGAAGAGAAATTCCAGATTACCAACGAGATAAACAGTTCGAGCGAAAATATTTATGAATTGCTCGACAACCTATTGATTTGGTCGAGAACCCAAACACGTAGCACTACAATGCGCGTCGAAAAGTTCGATTTGAACGAAAACATTCGCCAAATATTTGAAATTTTCAAAAATCAAGCCAACTTTAAGAAAATCAATGTTCGTATGGATTTTAAAGGCGAGAAACTAGTTTTAGCCGATCCAAACATGATCGCAACTGTAATTCGCAATTTGCTCTCCAATTCATTGAAATTTACCCAAGAAAGCGGCCTGATTCTAATCCGAACAGAACAAAAAGCAGATATGGTTGAATTTTCTATTTCGGACAATGGAAAAGGAATCTTGCCGGAAGACTTAAAACGGATTTTTGAAGACAAAGGAAACCAGGCAAGCAAAGGAACTGCCAACGAAACAGGAACTGGGCTTGGGCTTTTGCTGGCCAAAGAATTTATACAACAAAATGGTGGTCTAATCTGGGTCGAAAGTAAACCCGGAACTGGAAGTTTGTTTACTTTTACTCTCCCAACAGCTTAATTTATGATGAAGAAATCAAGAATCGTATCGTTTTTCTTTCTGGGAAGTCTCATTTTCTTGGGATGCCAAAATAAAACCGAGCAAGCTTATATCGAAAAGATAAAGCAAGAACGTGCCGAAAAAGACCGTGAATATTCGGATTCGCTCCGCAGTCCGTTAAATCCAATTCATTTAGCTCAATTTACCGGCTTGGATTATTTTGAAATCAATCCCGATTATAAAGTGGATGGAATTTTGGAACTTACACCCAATGAACAGCCTTTTGAAATGCCAACATCGACCACTCGATTGCCGGTTTATCGAAAATATGGCCATTTTGAATTCGAACTTCAGGGAAAACAATTTGTTTTATCCGTTTATCAAAATATGGATTTTATCGACGATTCTATCTACCACGATTATTTGTTTATTCCTTTTCGCGATTTGAGTAGCTCCAAAGAATCCTATGGCGGTGGCCGATATATTGATATTCGAATTCCTGAAACCCAAAAAGTAGTGGTCGATTTCAATACAGCCTACAATCCTTATTGCGCCTACCACGATCGCTGGTCGTGTGTGATTCCGCCACCCGAAAATTATTTGAAAATGGAAATTCGCGCAGGCGAAAAAAAATTCCACTTAGCAACGCACTAAATTTCGAATTATGTTGAAACATAGTTTTTTATTTCTGTTTCTCATTTCTATCCTTTTTCTCAATGCCCAAGAAAATTATAAAATTGAAATAAAAATAAAAGGGATAGAAGACAGTACTTTGTATTTGGCCAGTTATTTTGGCGACAAAACTCTTTTGGTTGATACTGCTTCGCGAAAAGGAAAAAATTCGTATGTCTTTGAAAAACAAAAACAATTGCCTGGCGGAATATACATAGTGGTTGGCCAAGCAAAAAATTCCATCTTTGAATTTCTGATTGCAGACGGCCAGGATTTAAAATTCGACTCGGAAACAGACAATCTAATCGAGAAAATGAAGGTGAAAGGATCAAACGAAAATGCTTTGTTCTACGATTACCTCTCTCATTCCAATTTCTTGTTTCTTCAGTTGAAAAAGTTTCAGCAACGATTAAAATCCCTCGCTCCTTCGAGCGATTCTGTTCTGATATACAAAAAGAGGATAGAAGCCTTGAACGAAGAGAATATAGACTACAAAGAATCCATCATCGAAGCCTATCCCGATGCTTTTATATCTCATTTTTTTCTTGCGATGAAAAGCCCGGAATATCCATCGGCTCTCAAAACTAGTGACAGCAAAGCAGATTCTATCCGCCAATTTAACTATTACAAAAAACATTATTGGGATTTTATCGATTTTACCGATGACCGATTGATTCGAACGCCCGTCTATCACAATAAACTCGATTTTTATTACAGCTCCATGGCGCATCCACAACCCGACAGTTTGATTCGGGACATCGATTCGTTTTTGAGTCGTTTGCCAGAAAAATCGGAACTTTATAAGCACAGTTTGTGGTTTCTTACGCTGAAATTCGATCAATCGAATCGGATGGGCTACGACGCCATTTTGGTTCATTTTGTGGATACCTATTATTCCCGGAAAAAAGCCGTTTGGCTCAACGCCGAAGTAGAAAAAAATTTACTTTCAGAAGCCAATAAAAGAAGAAATTCTCTGATCGGCAAGAAAGCACCTGAATTGATTATGCAAAATCAGGATATGACTCCCGTTTCATTGTATTCGATCACCAAGGGTTTCACTTTGATTTATTTTTGGGATCCCAATTGCAGTCATTGCAAAGTGGAAACGCCCAAATTAAATGAGTTTTACAAGCAAAATGGAAAAAAAATGGATTTGGAGGTTTTTGCTGTTTGTACCGATCCCGATCTCGCTGAAATGAAAAAATACATCACAGCGAATAAACTCACTTGGATAAATGTAAATGGACCAAGAAGTTATACGCCCGATTTCCACGAATTGTACAATGTATATTCTACACCACTCCTTTTTGTACTCGACAATAACCGAACTATCATTGCTAAACAACTGAATGTAGATCAGTTAGCCGATTTCTTAACCAAATACAAAGCCCTTTCAAAACCATGATTTACAATTTTGATCAAATAGTTGATAGAAGCAGCACGCACAGTGTTAAATACGAAAATAGAGAGGCCATTTTCGGCCAAGCCGATGTGATACCGCTTTGGGTAGCCGATATGGATTTTGCGTCGCCCAAATGTGTTCAGGAAGCAATTCAAAAACGAGCCCAACATGAAATCTACGGCTATACCATAAAACCGAAGAGTTATTTTCTGGCTATCCAAAATTGGCTGAATTATCGCCATAATTGGGAAGTTCCAATCGAAAACCTCTGCTTCAGTCCGGGTGTAGTGCCTGGAATTGTTTTGTGTGTTGTGGCATTTTCGAAGCCGGGCGATAAAATTATTGTGCAAACGCCCGTTTATTTTCCGTTTTTTACAAGCGTTCTCGACAACGATAGACAAATGATTATCAATCCATTGAAAGAAAATAATGGCTATTATGAAATGGATTTTGAGGATTTAAAATCGAAGATCGATTCCAAAACGAAAATGATTCTCTTGAGTAGTCCCCACAATCCGGTTGGAAGAGTTTGGAAAAGAGAAGAATTGGAACAACTTGTTGAAATTTGTACAGAAAACAATATTCTGATCATTAGCGACGAAATTCATGCCGATTTGGTTTTTGAACCTTCTCAACATATTCCAATCGCTTCCATTTCCGAAAAAGCAAAGCAACAAAGCATTACGATTATGGCGCCAACCAAGACATTCAATTTGGCCGGTTTGAGTACTTCATTTGTGGTGATCGAAAATGAAAAGTATTTAAAAAACTACAAGCAAGTGATCAATGCATATCATCTTTCGGGTGGAAATTTATTTGGAACAGTAGCCACCGAGGCGGCCTATACCAAAGGCGCGGTTTGGCTCGAACAAATGCTCAGCTATACGCGAAAAAATATCGATTTTGTGAGCGACTATTTTAGAGAGAATTTGCCGATGCTGAAATTTTTTAGGCCCGAAGGCACGTATCTCATTTGGATTGATTTTAAGGCTTTGCATTTTAGTGACGGGGAATTGAATCAGTTTCTCATCCACAAAGCCGGAATAGGTTTAAATAGTGGAACCATATTTGGCGAAAACGGCTCCGGATTTATGCGCATGAACGTGGCTTGTCCGCTCAGTATTTTAGAAAAAGCGTTGGTTCAATTGAAGAATGCCGTCGATTCGCTGGATTTATAATTTCTATGCTTTTATAAATTCGCTTGCGGAAAATTGAATTTGTGAGTAGAATCTACGTGGTAATTTATCCACCCTGCCTCACATAAAAATTCGTGTCGATTGACATGAAAGTTGTCTGCATCTTCCTGCTAGCTTCGGTCATTATGGCTCATTTGCGTAAGAAATATAGCTCATTACGACTGCTTACCGAGCTTTATTTTGTATATTTGTGAGCTATATATCTGTAAAAATGGAAAAAAGAGAAAATGAAATTGTAGAATTCTTAACTCGTGGGACTGAAAGTTCTTCGAAAACAATTCATGAAGGAATTAACAGTTCAATTAGTTATGCAACAGTAAAAAGACTTCTTTCAAAATTAACTGATGAGAATTTTGTTCAAACTGTAGGAAAAGGCAAAGGGACAAAATACAAACTTTCTGATATTTTTCATCTTATACAACCTATGGATATTGATGAATATTTCAAAAAAGAAATTGATGAAAGGTTTATAAATGAAAGATTTAACATGAATTTGTTGACAGATATACTAATGCAGCAAAGTATTTTTAATGGAAATGAACTTTCTAAACTTGATGAATTACAAAATAAATATTTACATAATATTTCTCAACTCTCAGAAGGAGAGTATAAAAAGGAATTGGAAAGATTAGCTATCGATTTAAGTTGGAAATCATCTCAAATTGAAGGAAATACATATTCATTACTCGAAACTGAAAGATTGTTAAAAGAAAAAGAAACTGCAAACGGAAAAACAAAAGATGAAGCATTAATGCTTCTAAATCATAAAGATGCATTAGACTTTATTATTGAAAATCCGGATTATTTAATCCCATTGACAGTCGCTAAGATTGAAAATATACATCGTCTTCTAATAAAAGATTTAAATATTGCTAAAAACTTAAGAAAAAGAAGAGTGGGTATTTCCGGAACAAATTACAAACCATTGGAAAATGAATTTCTAATATTAGAAGCATTAACAGAGACTTGTAATTTAATTAATCAAAAGGAGAATGTTTTCGAAAAAGCCTTGTTAACATTATTGCTTATCTCTTATATTCAGCCTTTTAATGATGGAAATAAAAGAACTGCCAGAATAGTAAGTAATGCAATTCTAATGAATAATCAATATTGTCCTATTTCTTTTAGAACAGTTGATTCCATAGAATATAAAAAAGCGATGTTAATTTTTTATGAGCAAAATAATGTTTCCTGTTTCAAAGAAATTTTTATTAATCAATTTGAATTTGCTGTGAATACATATTTCTAAAGAATGATAAACGAGTACTAATAATCAGCCTTCATGCCCAATATCAATCGCTACGAAAAGAAGTCTCCAAATATCGGGATGGAACTAAATTCCGGATGTGCGCATTTATTGAACCCCAATTGATTCAATAAAAGGATAAAACCACAAAAGCGAATAATTAGACTTGCAATTTCCGCAATCGCGCCATATAAAACCCATCAAAACCTTCGCTGGGCATTATTTTGCGTTCTTCTTCCAGCGTATATTTTCCTGTATTTTTAGCAAGAAATTGTTCCACTTGCTTTTCGTTTTCGGAAGGTAAAATAGAGCAGGTTACATAGACAAGCGTTCCGCCCGATTTTAACATAGGCGGATAATCTTCGAGAAGTTTTTGTTGAATCTGTTTCAATTCATTTAGTCTTTCGGGAGTCAATTTCCATTTGCTATCGGGTTTGCGGCGCAAAACTCCGAGTCCACTGCAGGGAGCATCAATAAGTAAAAGGTCGGCTTGATCTTTAAATTGATCAATTGTATCTGCAAAAATTAAATGTGCTCTGGAAATTTTGCAATTTGCACGTTTGCTTCGTTTTCTCAGCTCTTTCAGTTTATGCTCTTCCAAATCGAGAGAAATAATTTTTCCATTATTTTCCATTTGTGCGGCAAGATGCAATGTTTTTCCACCGGCTCCGGCACAAGCATCCACGGCCAGCATTCCGCTGCTTGCTTGCGCAAAAGGAGCAACTAACTGGGAAGAGGCGTCTTGGATTTCGAAAAGTCCGTCGGCATAAGCTTTCAACTGACTTAAATCTCTTCTTTTTTTCAACATCAATGCATCCGGAAAACCTTCCAATTCTTCCACTTCAACATTTTCTTTTTCCAGAATTTTGATCAAGAGCGTTTTGTTTGTTTTTAGCGTATTCACACGCAAAACCACTTTGGCTTGTTGGTTTAGTGCATTCATTTCCGCAGACCAAATTTCGCCTAATTCTTCCTTTCCTATTTCGTCGAGCCAATCGGGAATTGAGGCTACATATTTCACTTCTTTACCAAAAACAGCTCGGTTCTCTTCCATCTTTTCTTCAGTTGGAAGGATGGGTTGAAACCATTCCGGAAAGTCTAATTTTTTCTCTAGAAAATAAATGGCCGCTATCTTTTGAAAGCGATGTTCGTCGGTCTGTTCAATTTCGCCAATGGTCATATACCAGCGATAATATCGCACGAGATCGTAGATACTCTCTGCAATAAATTTTCTGTCGCGCGCGCCCCAACGCTTATCGCTTTTGAGCTTATTTTTCACTACTTGATCTGCAAATAGTCCTAATTCGAAGATTTCTCTTAAACCTTCGATGATCGATTCTACAATGCTTTTATGAAGTTTCAATTTTTTGTTTTATTTAAAATAGGTTTGATTCGATCGTAAAATGCGAAAAATGGCTTCCTGAACGCGAATGGCATTGTCGAAAACCAATTGTTGGTCGGTCGGAAAAGGAACAACCTGAGATTTTATTTTCTGAAGCGCCTCATCGTCCAAAGCCGCCACATCGCCAATGGCGCGTGCCGAAACATGATGAAAATCATTTTCGGTTCTAAAAGGAGTTTGCCCTATCAATCTTTCGAAAGGCTTTAGCTCGTAATATTGAATTTCGCCATCCAATCGGGCTTGCTTATGTTGAACAGATTCTACCAAGGCACATTGCAAAGCTTTGTATTTTATCCGCTTAATATCCTTGCCAGTGGAGTCTTTTTTTACATTTCCCGCAGCATCCAAAACGTATTCAAATCCATCTTGTACATTTTTTTTATAAATCCGATCGATCGTTTTTACATCATCGGGCGAAACCTGTACATTCAGCAATTTTACGAGTGCAACATAATCAAAATCGATTTGCGAATCGGAATCTTTAAAAAAATATTGAACCCATTCGCTATTCAGTTGGTTGATATTTCCGCTCAAAATTCGTTCGAAAAATTCGGGTGGAAAGTTGAACTGGCTTGCATTTTCGAGTTGTACAAAAACGCGACTGATTCCTTTGAATTTTGCTTCTTTTAGCAAATCGTTCAAATCGGGATAAGCAGAACCAGCGTACGACTTGGCGCGCATAAACTCATTGTACGATTGGCGAATTAGCAATTTATCATCGGAAAGAAGCAGGCGTTTGCCATTGGCATAAAAATAGGCAGCAGCTTTTGTTTTTGCCGAAATAATTTCAGCATCATAATCAACAATTTGATAGTTGGTCATCTGTCCGTTTAGTTTGAGAGGCAAAACGGCTTTTACTTGATTCTGACGGTATTTCAACTGTTCAAAATAACGCAAAATCTTGTCGTAATTATCAGGCTGACCTTCTTGTTTTAGAAATTTGAGCGCATCCAAATCGCGCTCGTTGGCCAATTTAAATGCTTTGTCCAATAACACAGCATCTTTGTTGCTATCGGGATTTTTAATCAATTTTTTTATCGCTTTGCTAACGACCTCATCGTAATTTCCTTTTTGAAAATTTTTGTTTGTGCTGCTACACGATATAAACAATAGAGCCGCAATAAATATAAATAGTAGGTTTTTCATAAATTATCCGAAATTTTTAAGTCCACGAAATTAAGAAGAAATCGGATTGAAATATGTAAAATCAACATTTCAGCGTTAATGAAAATCAAACAGAAGCATTCAAAACACGCTTTGCTTTCTCAATAAAGATATTTTTGGCTTTCGCCAAATGAAGACAAGCGCCGAAAGAATATTGAACTAAGCCCAAATATTTAGAATCTGGAATTTCTTGAAATGTCAATTTCTCACCATTATTTCAGTCTTCTTATTCTGTCAATAAACAATTGCCGAGCAGGCAAAAGACACGCGCGAGCCGGAGAAATGTATATCTTTGCAAGCAAATAAAATAAAGCGCAATGCAAATCATTGATTTAAGTCATGAAATACATCCAGAGATGACTATTTTTGGTGGAACAGAAAAACCTGAAATTCATAGGAAAAACAGCATCCAAAAAGACGGTTTTAATTTGCATGAAATTAACATCAACAGCCATACAGGAACCCATGTTGATGCGCCGGCTCACATGGTTTTAGGAACAAAATATTTAGACGATTTCCAGCTCCAGCAATTTTATGGAAGCGGTTTGATGCTGTTGGTAAATTGCTTTGCCGGCAAAGAGATTCCATTGCGCTTTCTCAAAAATTACGAAGCGCAAATTCAAGAGGTTGATTTTTTATTATTTAACTCCGCTTGGCATAAATTATGGAATTCGCCTGCATACCACCAGAATTACCCTGTGCTTTCACTTGAATCGGCTAAATGGCTGACTCAATTCAAATTAAAAGGGATAGGCTTTGATTATATATCTATCGATCCGGTTGAAAGTCAAGAAGTTCCATTGCATAAAATAATTTTGGGCGCCGAGATACTAATCATTGAAAATCTGAACAATTTGGATTCCCTTCCGGAAGAAGGATTTTATTTTCAATGTTTTCCATTAAAAATAAACAAAGCCGATGGATCTACTGCGCGAATAGTGGCGTTTGTTGAATAATTGCCCTTGCGCATAATCACCATTTCAAAAAAATAATTTGCATTATGATTCTTTTTGACGAATTAAACCTGAATAAACCGCTCTTGGACGCTTTGGCCGATTTGGATTTTTTCACGCCCACTCCAATTCAGGAGAAAGCTTTCCCAATAATAATGTCAGGTGCAGATTTGGTTGGTATTGCTCAAACAGGAACCGGAAAAACCTTTGCTTATCTGCTTCCGATTCTTCGGCAAATGAATTTTTCGGATCAAAAACATCCGCGTGTATTGATTATTGTCCCTACTCGAGAGTTGGTTACTCAGTTGGTTGACGAAATTGAAAAGCTAACCAAATACATGAATATTCGCTTTGCCGGCGTGTATGGAGGCACCAACATAAATACGCAAAAACAATTGGTTTACAATGGATTAGATATCTTGGTTGGAACGCCCGGCCGTTTGATGGATTTGACATTGGCCGGCACTTTACGACTGAAAAACATCCAAAAATTAGTTATCGACGAGGTGGACGAAATGCTCAATCAAGGTTTCCGGAAACCACTTACGCACTTTTTTGAAAATTTGCCCGAAAAGCGGCAAAATTTGATGTTTTCGGCTACCTTGACTGAAGAGGTGGAATTGTTGATCAAAGAAACATTTTTTAGTCCGCAAAAAATTGAAATAGTGCCTCATGGAACACCCTTGGAGCAAATCATTCAAAAAGCCTATAAAGTTCCAAATTTTTATACCAAAGCCAGCCTGCTTGCTTATTTTTTATCAAAAAAGGAAGAGTTTGAAAAAACGTTGATTTTCACAGGAAGTCGCAAATTGGCCGACCGCTTATTTGAACATATTTCACCATTAATTGATGAGCCAATTGGAGTTATTCATTCCAACAAATCACAAAATTTGAGATTTGGAAATCTAAAGAAATTTCATTCCGGCGATACTAAAATTATGATTGCTACTGATTTGGCAGCTCGTGGATTGGATATCAGCGAAGTAAGTCATGTAATCAATTTTGATATGCCCACAGTTTCGGGCGATTACATTCATCGCATTGGAAGAACTGGACGTGCCGATAAAGCCGGCATCGCCATTTCGTTTATTAATGAAGCTGAAATAGGATATCAAAAAGCCATTGAAAATCTGATGAATAAAGCTATTCCGATGGAAGACTTGCCGGAATCGATTGAAATATCCACCATTTTTACAGACGAAGAGCGCCCAAAAACACTGCAGAAAAATTATTTGAAAGCACCCAAATTGGTTAGTCAAGGTGCTTTTCATGAAAAATCTGAAAAAAACAAACAGACAAACTCCGGTAGTCCGAGCAAAAAAAGAAAAAAATACAAAAAACCAATCAAACGGAGCAGCAAAGAAAAATAGACGGCTAATATTGTCCAACCCCAAAAATAATGCGAAGGATTTATGCGAAAACGGCTTTTAAATATTTTATTTTGGTCAATTATTTCTGCTGCTTTTATTGGACCCGGAACGATTGCTACAGCTGCTCAAGCCGGGAATTCTTTTCAATTTGAATTACTTTGGGCGCTTGTGTTTTCTACTTTCGCTTGTTTGGTTTTGCAAGAGGCGGCGGCTCGTCTTAGTATCGTGAGCAACAGAAGTCTGGGACAAGCCATTTCTGATGGTTTTGGGAGCAAAAAAAGCGGATGGATAGTGTATGTATTGATAATTGGGGCGATTGTTATCGGCTCTGCTGCTTATCAAACGGGCAATCTTTTAGGAGCAGCCGAAGGGATTTTAATTCTTCATCCTATTTCTCAAAAAATACTCATTTTGTTTTTGGGATTGGGCGCAGGGCTTGTTCTGTTTTTTCCTAATATTCAGTTTATTGCCCGCACATTGGGTTTTCTGGTATTTCTGATGGGATTTGCATTTATTACAACGGCATTTTTAATAAAACCCGATTTTGGACAAATCATTTCCGGAAGTTTTGTTCCTAAAATGCCGGATGGTTCAGCACTTCTAGTCCTTGGATTGTTTGGAACAACGGTGGTTCCCTATAATTTGTTTTTGGGTTCGGGAATAACAGACAAAACGCAAACAATTAAAGAAATGCGTTTTGGGATTTCGGTAGCAATCATACTGGGAGGATTAATTTCCATGGCTGTTTTGGTTGTGGGAACCAGGGTAATTGGCGAATTTTCATTTCAATCCTTAAGTCAAACGCTTAGTTCTACAATAGGTTCTTGGGCAGTTTGGCTTTTTGCTTTTGGTTTATTTGCTGCCGGCTTCTCTTCCAGCGTTACTGCTCCTTTGGCTTCTGCTATTACGGCTCGCGATTTATTTAGCTCAAAACATCCTAAAAAATGGGCTTCAAACAGTTTTTATTTCAAACTCACTTGGGGAATGGTTTTGCTCATTGGCATTGGATTCGGATTGGCTGGTTTCAAACCAATTCCTGCAATTATTGCGGCTCAGGCATTGAATGGATTGATCTTGCCTCTCATCAGTATTTTTCTATGGTTTGCCATCAATAACAAGGTGCTGATGGGAATAAACAGCAATCATTTTGGTCAGAATTTTGCTTTTGGCATTACAGTTTGGGTTAGTTTGTTGTTGGGTTTTCAAAATATAGTGAAAGCAGGTTTTAGTTTTTTTAAGATAGTCCTTCCAAATACAATGGGCTTGTTTGCCGGACTTGCTGTTCTTGCGCTCCTTCTTACCCTTTTTGTTGCATTTCAAATCAAAAAACGTAACAATTATGCTTAATGAATCTTCTACATTTAAATTGTTTATTGATACCGGAGGAACTTTTACTGATGCAATAGCCATTCTTCCCGATGGAAGTTTGAGGAGAAAAAAAATTCTAAGTAGCGGCCGATTAAGAGCTCAGATAATTGCAATATTGGATGAGCATCGAATTCTGGTTGAAGAAAATTGGGAAAGTGAAACGGATATTTTTCAAGCTTATTTTTTTTCAATATTAAATCAAACAATTCCAAACAATTTCATAAAAGCATATTCCCCAAAAACAAAAATCATTGAACTTCGAGATGCAATAAATACAAACAACTCCTTGAAGGGCTCTACATTTGAGATTTTTACCAACGAAGAAGCACCCGTTGTAGTAGCTCGATTGCTTACACAAACAGCGTTGGATTCAACTTTTCCGCCCATGGAAATTCGCTTGGGAACTACAAAAGGAACCAATGCACTTTTGGAAAACAAAGGCGCAAAAAATGCTCTTTTTATCACCAAAGGGTTTAAAGATTTATTGGAAATTGGCAATCAAGCCCGACCGGATATTTTTAGCTTGAATATACAAAAACGCAAAGCGCTTGTCGATAAAATTGTGGAGGTAGACGAACGCATCGATTCAAATGGAAACATTTTGAAAGCATTGGAGCCAGCTGACTACTTGAAGGCAATAAATAAGATAAAAGAAGAAGGGTTCGAATCCTTTTCCATCGTTTTTATGAACGCCTATAAAAACAATGAACACGAGCAAATCTTTAAAAAATTCTTGCTTCAACAAGGTATAAAATACTTGAGCGTTTCCTCCGAATTGAGTCCGCTTATCAAGGTGTTGGAGCGTGCCGAAACCACCACCGTAAACGCGTATCTTTCACCCATAATTGAATCTTACCTGAAAAATATTTCGCACAACACCAACTCCAATTTGCGGATAATGAATAGTTCGGGTGGATTGATGCGTATGCAAGACTTTGAAGCCAAAGACAGTCTTTTAAGCGGCCCGGCAGGCGGAGTAGTTGGAGCGTCTTTTATCGGAAATTTGATTCAGAAGCCGAAACTAATCACTTTTGATATGGGTGGAACAAGCACCGATGTCTCGCGATTTCATGATTCATTTGATTATAAATACGAATTGCAAATAGGCGCTGCTCATATATATAGTCCGGCCATTTCGATCGAAACAGTCGCGGCTGGCGGCGGTTCCATTTGTGGATTCGATGGTTATAAGCTTACTGTTGGCCCCGAAAGTGCAGGTGCAAATCCCGGTCCGGCTTGTTACGGCGCCGGTGGCCCTTTAACCCTCACAGATGTAAATTTGCTTTTAGGCCGATTGGACGAGCATAAATTTGGAATTCCGATTGCAAAAGAAGCAGCGCAAAAAGAATTTGAGTTGCTGCTTGCCCGAATTCAAACAAAGCGGACAGAGCCATTAAATGCTCAAGAAATATTGAAAGGTTTTCTGGCCATTGCCAACGAAATAATGGCCGCCGCAATCAAAAAAATTTCCTCGTCCAAAGGATTCGATCCGGCTGATTATGTTTTGCTTGGCTTTGGTGGAGCAGGCGGAATGCATGTTTGTGCCATTGCTGATTTGTTGCAAATCGAAGAAATTATTATCCCGCACGATGCCGGTTTACTCAGCGCATTTGGAATAGGAAATGCTGCTCTGGAACGATTTGCCGAGAAGCAAATACTTCAACCTTTTCGACGAATGCATGAAAAATTGGATGATTTATTTAGTGGTCTGAGCCACGAATTAATTCCGCATTTCAGTTTGAAAGAAGGAAAGTTGCACGAAGAACGAAAAATATTTCTTCGTTTTCAGGGACAGGATAGCACACTTAATTTGCATTGGAACTCCAATTTTGAAAAAGCAATGGAGGAGTTTAAGCAAGAATATATTCATCTTTTCGGTCATTGGGTGGACGAAAGAGAAATCGAACTCGAAAGCATTCGTCTGAAAATTTCGCAAAATTCTGAAAAAACGATGCTTTTTCAACAAAAAATAGCGGGCTCAAAAATTGCTGCCCACGAAAAAGTATCCGATGCTTTATCAAATCAAAAAATGACTGTCTATGCGCGCGAGCAATTGGTTTTTGGAAATGAAATTAATGGCCCGGCCATTGTAAGCGACGATAAAAGTACTTCTGTAATTGATGCGCATTGGAGCGCAAAAGTGGACGACTACAACAACCTGATTTTAACAAAATCCGGACAAACTCATTTCTCGAAAATAGAACCTGCGCACAATCCTGAAACGATGTTGGAGTTGTTTACGAATAGATTTATGGCCATAGCGGAAAATATGGGTGCCATATTGCAGCGCACAGCTCTTTCGGTAAATATCAAAGAACGTTTGGATTTTTCTTGTGCATTGCTCGATGCAGATGGTTTTTTGGTTGCCAATGCTCCTCATATTCCGGTTCATTTGGGTAGCTTGGGCGTTTGTGTACGCTCTGTTTTGGCGGAATTTGATTTTAAACCGGGCGATACCATTGTTACGAATCATCCCATGTACGGAGGTTCTCACTTGCCCGATGTAAGTCTAATTACCGGAGTTTTCGACCAGAACAACAAACGTATTGGATTTGTTGTAAATCGAGCACATCATGCCGAAATAGGAGGGATGAGCCCCGGTTCAATGCCTACCAACGCTACCAATTTGGAGCAAGAAGGAGTTGTTATTTTTCCATTTTATATCGTAAAACAGGGAAAAGTGGATTGGGAAGGAATGAAAAAAATATTCTATTCCGGAAAATATCCCAGTAGGTTAATCCATGAAAATATGGCCGATTTGAATGCGGCATTGGCTGCCAATAAAAATGGCGAAAACGCGCTCTTAAATTTGGTTGCTGTTTATGGCGCAGAGCTTGTTCTGGATTATATGGCTAAATTGAAAGAATACGCAAGTAAGAAAATAAAAGATGTTCTTCGCAATTTGCCAAAAGGCGAACTCAAAGCCATCGAATACCTCGACGACGACACTCCTTTGGCTGTTTCTATTCGAATCCAAGATTCGACAATTACGTTCGATTTTGAAGGTAGCGGTGGCGTTCATCCAAGAAACTTAAATGCCACACCAGCCATTGTAAACAGTGTTGTAATATACGTACTCCGACTATTGGTAAACGAGCCAATTCCCTTAAATGATGGCTTGATGTTGCCCGTCAAAATTCTCATTCCATCGGGATTACTAAATCCATATTTCTACCAAGACGCGAGCAAATGTCCGGCTGTAGTTGGAGGGAATATTGAAGTAAGCCAGCGACTTACAGATACTTTGTTGAAAGCATTTGGTATTGTGGCTTGTAGCCAAGGAACAATGAACAATGTTGTTTTTGGCAATGAAAAATTTGGTTATTACGAAACCATTGCCGGCGGAAGTGGCGCCGGAAAAGATTTCGATGGAGCTTCAGGCGTTCATCAACACATGACCAATACACGAATTACCGATCCTGAAATTTTGGAACATCGTTATCCCGTTCGTTTGAATGAATTCTCAATTCGAAAAGATTCCGGTGGAATAGGAAAATATTCTGGCGGAAATGGAGTAATAAGATCCTTTACTTTTCTTGACATTGTAGAATTGTCTCTTCTTTCTCAACATCGAAAATATGATCCTTATGGGTTGAAAAATGGAAATACGGGAAGCTGTGGGCTGCAATTTGTAATTCGGAAAAATGGGAAGAAAGAACATCTGGACGGAATGAGCCAATGTACGATGCAAAAAGGAGATGTTTTTTGTATCGAAACGCCTGGCGGTGGTGGATTTGGTGATTTTTAAGTTTTCAAGATATCTCAAATCTTTCCTATTTTTTAACAATTTAGGACGAAGCAAGCCGTTGGCATTTGCTATTTTTGTGCTGTTTCAAAAAAACAATAAAATGAAGCCTTCGAAATATTTACTGGTGTTGGTGTTTTTGAGTTTGTTTCGTTTGAGTGAGGCTCAAATAAAAACTTGCGATTTCGATGGTTTTGAACCTTTGATGTATCAGAACAACGATACCACCTATGTCATCAATTTTTGGGCTACTTGGTGTGTTCCTTGTGTCAAAGAATTGCCTTCGTTCGAAAAAATAAATCAAGAATATCGAAACCGAAAATTTAAAATGATTTTGGTGAGTTTGGATTTTGGGCAATCGGTCGAAAAAAGAGTAAGCGATTTCAAAAACAAAATGAGTTTAAGTGCCCAGATGTGTGTACTCGACGATCCTAAATCAAATACTTGGATTCCAAAAGTGGATAAAAATTGGTCGGGAAGCATTCCGGCTACACTTATCTATCGAAAAAATAAACGGCAATTCTACAACCAATCATTTTCGTATGAAGAGCTGAAAAGTGAAATCGAGAAATTTATTCCTAAAATATAGAACCATGAAAAAATCATTTTTAATTCTTCTTTTATTTCCCATCATCGCATTTGGTCAAGGATTGGCTATTGGCGATAAAGCCGTTGATTTCAAACTCAAGAATGTGGACAACTCGTATGTTTCCCTCACCGATTTTTCGTCCGAAAAGGGACTTGTGCTCATTTTTAGCTGCAATCATTGTCCGTATTCCGTGGCTTACGAAGATCGGATTATCGCATTGAATAATCAATTTAAAGCAAAGGGTTTTCCGGTGGTGATGATCAATCCAAACGATCCAATAGAAGTTCCAGCCGACTCGTTCGAAAACATGATTGTAAGAGCCAAAGAAAAGGGATTCAATTTTCCGTATCTTTTTGACGAAGGGCAGAAAATATTTCCTCAGTATGGCGCCACCAGAACACCGCATGTTTTTCTTTTGAAAAAGAAAGAGGATGGATTTTATGTGGCTTATATTGGCGCTATCGACGATAACTTTAAAGATGCCGCTGCCGTAACGGAAAAATATGTGGAAAATGCCATCGCCGCCTTACTCAACAATACACTTCCTTCGCCCGATTTTACAAAAGCCATTGGGTGTAGCATCAAGGATACGCGAATTAAGAAATAATTGGAATAAGTAAAGGTATTTAAACCCTGATAGGCGTTTCGTTTATCAGGGTTTTTCTTTTTTTGAGATAGAAAATTGCCTAAAAATTTTCCTATCATTTTTAATTTCAAGAAAAATGAATACTTTCACGACCGAATTAAAAAAACCAAACCAATGAAAACCTATTTTATGCTATTCAGCCTTCTGTTGGCTGTTCCTTTCGGTTTTTCTCAAACCGATTTAAATTACTATCTGCCCAAAGATGTAAATTACGATATCAATATCCCAACTCCCAAACAAGTATTGGGATATGAAGTGGGCGATTGGATGGTGAGTCATGATCAGCTTATCAAATACATGGAAGCGATTGCCAACGTAAGCGATAGAGCAATCATGGTGGAATATGCGCGCTCCTACGAAAATCGCCCCTTGTTTCACCTGGTTTTTTCCTCACCCGAAAACCTGGCCAATTTTGAGCAAATCAAGGCAGATCATCAGAAACTGAGCGACCCAAAATTAGCGGCCGGTATGGATACGGAAAAGCTGCCTTTAATTGTCGTTCTTGGTTATTCCATTCATGGAAACGAAGCAAGTGGCGTAAATGCCTCACTATTGACGGCCTATTATTTGGCAGCCGCTTCAAGTTCGGCTATCAAAGATTTATTGAAAAACACAATTATTTTTGTCGATCCGGCTTTAAATCCCGACGGCATAAATCGATTTGCCAATTGGGCAAATCAAAACAAAAGCTATGCGAATTTGAGTGACCCTAATTCGCGCATTTTTAATGAGATGTATCCGGGTGGAAGATCGAATCATTATTGGTTCGACATGAATCGTGATTATCTTTTACTCACCAATCCTGAGAGTCGTGGCCGTGCCAAATTCATTCAAGAATGGAAGCCAAATATTGTGACCGATCATCATGAAATGGGTTCCAATTCAACTTTCTTTTTCCAGCCGGGCGTTCCATCGCGAAATAATCCATTGACTCCCAATAAAAATTACGAACTTACTAAAGCCATTGCCGAATACCATGCTAAATTTCTGGATCAGATAGGTTCTCTTTATTTTAGCGAAGAACAATTTGATGATTATTATTTTGGCAAAGGCTCTTCGTATCCGGATATAAATGCAGGAATCGGCATTTTATTTGAACAAGCTAGTTCGCGAGGTTTTTTGCGCGAAACTACCAATGGAATATTGACGTTTCCATTTACGATTCGCAATCAATTTACAGTTACTTTATCTACCCTTGAAGCTGCGCGGAATTTGCGAAAATCTCTTCTCGACTATCAAAAAGAATTTTATTCTTCAGCACTCGAAGAAGCCAATAAAGATGTGATTTTGGGATGGGTTTTTGGAGATAAAAACGATCTTGGAAAAATGCGCGAGTTTTTGAATATCTTGAAAATTCATGCCATCGAATTCTCGCAATTGACAGAAAACTATTCTGCCAACGGAAAGATATTTGAAAAAGAGTCCAGTTATTTTGTTGTTGCTTCGCAAAAAAATTACCGACTGTTAAAATCTATTTTTGAAAAAAGTTCCTCTTTCGAAGATAAAACATTTTACGATGTTTCTACTTGGAATTTCTTTTATGCTTTCAATATGCCCAATATGGAAATCAAAAAAGAAAAAGGTGTAAATGTACCAAAATCGACCACTGGAGGACAAATAGTTTCGAAGAAAGGGCAGATGATTGGAAGTGAAAAACCGCTGGCTTATGTTTTTCGTTGGGACGATTATTATGCCCCAAAACTCTTGGCTGCAATACAATCAAAAGGAATTAAGGCAAAAGTGGCTACCAAAGAATTTAGCTATCAGGCCGACGATCTAAATGAATATTTTTCGTTCGGAACCATTTTTATAACATCAGAAAATCAACAGCTTGGAAAAGCAGAACTGCATAAATGTTTGTCGAATCTGGCCCAAGAGTGTGGGATCGATCTCTATTGTTTTTCGAGCGGATATACGGCTGGTGGAATCGATTTGGGAAGCGATAGTTTTGCAAAATTGGAAAAGCCTCGCGTACTTATTTTTGTTGGCGGCCGCTCAGATAGCAGAGATGCCGGAGAAATATGGCATTTGTTCGACCAAAGATATTCCATGCCGGTTTCTCTGGTGGAGCAAAATACCATCAATCGCATTGATTTAGCCGAATACACTACAATAGTCTTGCCGGGCGGCTCTTTCGACGAATTGGGAAAAGCGGGAATTGAGAAATTGCAAAAATGGGTTTCAGATGGTGGAAATTTGATTTCTTACAAAGATGCCACACAGTGGGCTGCAAAAAACCTCAACTTAGACCTCAAGTTTAAAAAAGAGGTAGAGTTGAACTTTCAGGGAATTCCATCCTTTGTAAACAGGGCTGATGCGGCAAATGTGCAAGATATAAGTGGAGCTATCTTTGAGGTCAATTTCGATCCTTCACATCCCATCGCCTATGGGTTGCCAGGAAAAACAATTGCTATTTTCAAAACAGGAGCGAGTATTGCAGAAATGCCGGAAGGATTATATCGTACGCCTTTTAGATACAGTTCCAATCCGCTGTTGAGTGGTTATTGTTCTGTCGAGAATAACGATAGAATAAAATCTGCCCCATTTATCATTACAAGTGCGGTGGGAAGAGGCAATGTAATTTCTATTTTAGACGACACGAATTTTCGGGGTTTTTGGTATGGTTCTAATAAAATATTTGCCAATGCAGTCTTTTTTGGTGATTTATTTTAAAATCGAATAATCTGAAAAATGAAAAAGGCGAGTTAAATTTTTAACTCGCCTTTTTCATTTTCGGAAAAAATAAAGCTTATTTTACTTCTTCAACAACAACAGTTGTATCAACAGTCGCTTCAACAACAGTAGAATCAGTTGTAACTTCTTCCACAACAGTTTCAACAGTAGCTTCTTCAGCTTCAGGAGCTTTAGGAGCATTGTTGCAAGCTACAAACAAAGTCATAGCAAAAAACAGGCTTAATAATTTAATGGCAGATTTTTTCATAATTCAGAATTTTTTTCAAATTAGTTCAGTACAAAAGTAGATATTTTTTTAAGAAATTCAAGTTGAGAAAGAAAAATTCCTTCCCGAATGAAAAAAAATATTTTTTCCGAAGCCAATCTCGCAAAAAGCCTTAAAATTGCAAAAAATAAAAAGCCATTTTAGCTCAGTTGGTAGAGCAGCTCACTCGTAATGAGCAGGTCGTGGGTTCGAGTCCCATGAATGGCTCCAATAGTTCATTCCTAAATTCAGAACGAATGTTTCAAAGTAGCAAACCTGCTTTTGATGAACTGAATTTTATACATTCCATATAAAATTTCATTACAAAAAAGCAAAATTTCATTAAAATTTGCGAAAATAATGTAAGAAATGCTTGAATAAGATGTTTCATATTTGCATAACTGATAGGTAGAATAAAATTTATGAAGCAATAAGATCTATTCAAACGTTTGTTTGTCGGTCACAGTCGAAAACAGAGTTTTAATTTACCTTTAAATTTTTTGGTATATGATAAAAATAAAAAAGAATATTGCCGTTAGCGAATCAGGCTTTGTTTTTGATGCCGGCACGGGCGAAACATACTCTTTAAATCCGGTTGGTGCCGAAATTGTAAAACTGATGAATGAGGGAAAGGATCAGGAAGAAATAACCAATTATTTCCTAAATCATTATGAGGTGAGTCAAGGTATTTTTGAATCGGCCTACTTTGATTTCGTAGGTATTTTGAACCAATACAATTTGATTGAAAGATGAAAAAACAGCTGACGATAGCCATTACAGGACTAAACAATACAGACAATCCCGGGCCCGGGATTCCTGTAATTCGAAGCTTACGAGAAGCAAAAGATTTTAGCGTACGAATTATTGGACTGGCCTATGAAAATTTGGAACCGGGCATATATATGGAAGATATGGTTGATAAAACCTACCAGATTCCCTATCCGTCCGGTGGAGCTGATGTGCTCTTGGAACGAATTCAGTACATCAACGACAAGGAAAATATTGACGTATTGATTCCGAATTTCGATGCTGAACTCTATACTTTTATGAAAGCCGAAAAACGACTTCTTGAAATGGGGATTCGTACTTTTTTGCCCACAATTGAGCAATTTGAAGAGCGACACAAGGCGGTTTTGCCCAAGTATGGCGAAAAATACGGCATCAATGTTCCAAAAAGTATCAATATTACCAGCGTTTCGGATATTCGTAAATTAAAAAAAGAGTACG